>NZ_JBHXUW010000015.1:99282-134184 GCF_042672475.1 Streptomyces sp. NPDC127177 | reverse complement strand
GCGCCCGGCCGATTCTTCCGGCCGGGCGCCCCTTCGCGTACGTCGTCTCTACGCCGCCGCTACGCCGACTTCTCGTGCCGGCCGTCGTCGTTCTTCCCGATCGTCCGCGGCTCGCGCGGGACCAGGGTCGGGTTGACGTTGTTGCGGACCACGTCCGCCGTGATGACGACCCGGGCGACGTCCTTGCGGGACGGCACCTCGTACATCACCGACTGGAGGACCTCCTCCATGATGGCGCGCAGACCGCGCGCACCGGTCTGGCGCAGGATCGCCTGGTCGGCGATGGCCTCCAGTGCCTCACGCTCGAAGTCCAGCTCCACGCCGTCGAGTTCGAACAGCCGCTGGTACTGCTTCACCAGGGCGTTGCGCGGCTCGATGAGGATCTGGAGCAGGGCCTCGCGGTCGAGGTTGTGGACCGAGGTCAGGACCGGGAGGCGGCCGATGAACTCGGGGATCATCCCGAACTTCACCAGGTCCTCCGGCATGACCTCCTGGAACTGGTCGCTCGCCTGGATCTCCAGCTTGGAGCGGATCGTGGCGCCGAAGCCGATGCCCTTCGCGCCGGCCCGGGACTCGATGATCTTCTCGAGGCCGGAGAACGCGCCGCCCACGATGAACAGCACGTTCGTCGTGTCGATCTGGATGAACTCCTGGTGCGGGTGCTTCCGGCCGCCCTGCGGCGGTACGGAGGCGGTGGTGCCCTCCAGGATCTTCAGCAGGGCCTGCTGGACGCCCTCGCCCGAGACATCGCGGGTGATCGACGGGTTCTCGCTCTTGCGGGCGACCTTGTCGATCTCGTCGATGTAGATGATCCCGGTCTCGGCCTTCTTGACGTCGTAGTCGGCGGCCTGGATCAGCTTCAGCAGGATGTTCTCGACGTCCTCGCCGACATAGCCGGCCTCCGTCAGCGCCGTCGCGTCCGCGATGGCGAACGGGACGTTGAGCATGCGGGCCAGTGTCTGCGCGAGGAGGGTCTTGCCCGAGCCCGTGGGGCCCAGCAGCAGGATGTTGGACTTGGCGAGCTCGATCGCGTCGTCGCGGCTCGCCCCGCCGCCGTTCTCCCCGGCCTGGACCCGCTTGTAGTGGTTGTACACAGCGACCGAGAGAGCCTTCTTCGCGGGCTCCTGGCCTACGACGTACCCCTCGAGGAACTCGTAGATCTCGCGCGGCTTGGGAAGTTCCTCCCACCGCACCTCGGAGGTCTCCGCGAGCTCCTCCTCGATGATCTCGTTGCAGAGATCGATGCACTCGTCGCAGATGTACACACCGGGTCCCGCGATGAGCTTCTTCACCTGCTTCTGGCTCTTTCCGCAGAACGAGCACTTGAGCAGATCGCCGCCATCACCGATGCGTGCCACGAGGTGCTTCCCCTTCGCCTGGGAGACGCCTGGTTCAGCGGCTCCTGTGCCTCTATCCGACGGTACCTTGCCTGGGCCCCCGTTCGGGCCCCCCTTGGCACGGTTCACACGGCCGAGGCCGGATGACCCTGCCGTACCAAGGGGTAAAGGCCGACGTCAGGCGGCCGCTCCGGCCGCGCTCTTACGGGTCGCCACGATCTGGTCGACGAGACCGTAGGCCAGGGCGTCCTCGGCCGTCAGGATCTTGTCGCGCTCGATGTCGTCGCGGATCTTCTCGATGGGCGTGGTGGAGTGCTTTGCGAGCAGCTCCTCCAGCTGGGTCCGCATCCGCAGGATCTCGTTGGCCGCGATCTCCAGGTCGGAGAGCTGCTCACGGCCGGTCTGCGAGGACGGCTGGTGGATCAGGATACGCGCGTTCGGCAGCGCCAGGCGCTTGCCGGGCGTACCCGCGGCGAGCAGGACGGCCGCGGCGGAGGCCGCCTGGCCCATGCAGACCGTCTGGATGTCCGGCTTCACGAACTGCATCGTGTCGTAGATCGCGGTGAGCGCGGTGAACGAGCCGCCGGGGCTGTTGATGTAGATCGAGATGTCCCGGTCGGGGTCCATCGACTCCAGGCACAGCAGCTGTGCCATGACGTCGTTGGCGGAGGCGTCGTCGATCTGCACCCCGAGGAAGATCACGCGCTCCTCGAAGAGCTTCGCGTACGGGTCGTACTCACGCACGCCCTGCGACGTGCGCTCCACGAAGCGCGGGACGATGTAGCGGTTGTCCACCTGCGGGCCGGTGTAGAGGCCGCTCGCAGAGGCGCCGGAGAAGTTGTTCATGTGGGTGTTCACCATCCTGGTGGCGTTCTGTGGGCTGGATGTCTCGGCGTACGAGAGATGCGGTGCGGTGGCGCGGTCCGGGGTAACCGGATCAGGCGCCGGTGCCGCCGCCGCCCGGAACGCCCGACGCGATCGTGATGATCTCGTCGATGAGGCCGTAGTCCTTGGCCTCCTCCGCGGTGTACCAGCGGTCGCGGTCGCCGTCGCGGATGATCGTCTCCACGGTCTGGCCGGAGTGGCGGGCGGTGATCTCCGCCATCCGCTGCTTGGTGCGCAGCAGGTACTGGGCCTGGATCTTGATGTCCGAGGCCGTACCGCCGATACCGGCCGAGCCCTGGTGCATGAGGATGTCGGTGTTCGGGAGCGCGAAGCGCTTGCCGGCGCTGCCGCCGGTGAGCAGGAACTGGCCCATCGAGGCCGCCATGCCCATACCGATGGTGACCACGTCGTTCGGGATGTACTGCATGGTGTCGTAGACCGCCATGCCCGCCGTCACCGAGCCACCGGGGCTGTTGATGTAGAGGTAGATGTCCTTGTCCGGCTCCGCGGCAAGGAGGAGCAGCTGCGCGGTGATCTTGTTGGCGATGTCATCGTCGACCTGCTGGCCGAGGAAGATGATGCGCTCGCCGAGCAGTCGGCTGTAGACCTGGTCACCGAGGCCTCCACCGAGGGACGGCTCTCCGGCGGCGTAGGGCATCAGATTCGTCACGTATCCACCTGCTCGTCTCTGACGGCTCCGGCCGTCTCAGCGTCTTCGTACCGGGTGGGCCGGGACTCCCCGACCCTTCCTCTTCATGGACCCTAACGCGCAGGTGGGACAACGCCATCCCGCTTCCGCAACTGTTCGCTGGGAGCGCAAGCTCCGCAGTCCGCACACGGGTTGTGGGCGACGTCCGCCGATACGACGACGGGCTCCGGACGCGATTGCGTCCGGAGCCCGTCGTACGGGTTCAGCGCGAGGCTCAGGCCTCGGTCTTCTCCTCGGCCGGGGCCTCGGTGGTGCCCTCGGCGGCCTCGGCCGCCTCGGTGGCCTCCTCCGCCACGTCCTCTTCGTCCTCCAGCTCGACGACCTCACCGTTGGTGTCGACGACCTTGGCGGCCTCGACGACGACGGCGAGCGCCTTGCCGCGGGCGACCTCGCCGACGAGCATCGGCACCTGGCCACCCTCGACGACGGCCTGGGCGAACTGGTCGGGGCTCATGCCGGAGGACTGCGCGCGCCGCATGAGGTGCTCGGTGAGCTCCTCCTGGTTGACGTTCAGCTTCTCCTTGTTGACGAGCTCGTCAAGGATGAACTGGGTCTTGATGCCCTTGACGGCCTGCTCGGACGTCTCGGCCTCGAACTCCTCGAGGGTCTTGCCCTGGATCTCCAGGTACTTCTCCAGGTCGAGACCCATCTGGCCGAGCTGGTGGTGCTCGAGGTTGTGCTTGCGGGTCTGGACCTCGTCCGCGAGCAGCTTCTCGGGGATCGGGACCTCGGCGAGCTTGAGCAGCTCCTCCAGGACGCGCTCCTGGGCCTGGGTGGCCTGGTCGTACTGCTTGGTGCTCTCCAGGCGCTTGCGGCTGTCGGCCTTGAGCTCGTCGAGCGTGTCGAACTCGCTCGCCATCTGGGCGAAGTCGTCGTCCAGCTCGGGAAGCTCGCGGGCGGCGACGGCGGTGACCTTGACGGTGACCTCGGCCTCCTTGCCCTCGGCGGAGCCGCCCTTCAGCTCGGAGGTGAAGGTGGTCTCGCCGCCCGCCTCCAGGCCGGTGACGGCGTCGTCGATGCCTTCGAGGAGTTCACCGGAACCGATGGTGTACGAGACACCCTCGGCCACGCCGTCCTCCAGGACCTCGCCGTCGACCTTGGCCTGCAGGTCGATCGTGACGACGTCGCCGTCGGCGGCGGCGCGCTCGACCGGGTTGGTCGAGGCGAAGCGCTCGCGCAGCTGCTCCACGGCCTTCTCGACGTCCTCGTCGCTGACCTCGAGGGCGTCGACGGTGACCTCGATGCCGGAGTAGTCCGGAATCTCGATCTCGGGGCGTACGTCAACCTCGGCGGTGAAGGCCAGCAGTTCGCCGTCCTTCAGCTCCGTGATGTCGACCTCCGGCTGGCCGAGGACGTTGAGCTCTCCCTCGTTGACGGCCTCGGTGTAGAACTTCGGGAGCGCGTCGTTGACGGCCTCCTCCAGCACAGCACCACGGCCGAACCGCTGGTCGATGACCCGGTTGGGGATCTTGCCCTTGCGGAACCCCTTCACCGTGACCTGCTGGTTGATCTTCTTGTACGCCGCGTCGAGGCTGTCCTTGAGCTCCTCGAAGGGCACCTCAATGCTGAGCCGAACCCGGGTCGGGTTCAGGGTCTCCACGGCGCTCTTCACGGTTCGGTCTCCTTGGTGGCTGACTTCTTGGGGTTCTGCTCCACCGCACAGGAGGCGGCTTCGCGGACCGAGCCCGGTACATCAGACACACGGGCACGCATTTTGCATAGTAACGGCAAGGGGGAGGACTCCCACAATGCGATCTTGCCGGTGGTCGGGGTGGCCGGATTCGAACCGACGACCTTCCGCTCCCAAAGCGGACGCGCTACCAAGCTGCGCCACACCCCGTCGGTGCGACACGTAGGGTACATGCAGACCGGCGGTACATCCGCCGCTTTCACGGGGGCGCGCGCATCGTGGGGCTTCGTGCCGCGATCGGGTGTGCGGGCAGGGCCCGCGACCCGCTACGATGCTTCTCGTACCGCGGTCCCGGTGACCTGCGGTGCGCTGCATGCGGGCGTAGCTCAATGGTAGAGCCCTAGTCTTCCAAACTAGCTACGCGGGTTCGATTCCCGTCGCCCGCTCCAATCACTCAGGGCCAGGTCAGAGGTTCATCCTCCCACCTGGCCCTGACGTGTTTCCGATCTTCGTTTCGCCCTACGTGCCCGCTGCGTGCCCGTTTGGCGACTGGACGTTCTATGCCAGGGCGCTCAGCGCCGCCCGTATCTACGAGTAACCGCGTGCCCGCTCCGTGCCCGACACGACGGGGAGCAGCTGGGAATGGTGGGACCAGCGGCTCCCGACGAGCCCAGCCGCAGGTCAGCAGGCTCGCGGGTCAGCATCCGCATACGGGGTCTTCCGAACCAGCCACGCGGGTTCGATTCCCGTCGCCCGTCGCCCGTCGCACGCCTAGGGCCCGGCGGACATCTCCTGGATGACCGTCGGACCGGGCCTCTTGCGTTGCCCGTCTGTCCCCCGCGCGGAGCGGTCCCGGATCAGAAGCTGATCTGGTTGATGCTCTGCGCTATCGAGTCCATGAACTTCTGGATCGACGGCGCCATGCCGGTCGATGCCAGGAAGAAGCCGAAGAGCACCGCGACGATCGCGGGTCCGGCCTTGATGGAGCCACCTCGGATCAGGACCACCAGGATGATCGCCAAAAGAAGCACCACAGACAGTGAAATGGCCACGACTGATCACACCCTCGGTCGGTCCGCCTTGCCGGCCCGGAGGCGTGCGCCACGAGCACTCCTCCGTTGGCGTCCATCGTGCCACCAACTCCCCTGTGGTCGCTGCCAGGTGACGGATGCACCGGTCGGGATCGCGCCATCTTGCGCCGCCTGTGCGCCCTTGCGCGACGCCTCGGCAGGACCCACGGCCCCGCAGCCGCAGGGTGCGGGCCGGAGGACGCCCGCACCAATGAGCCAATCAACAGGAATGATCACATCGGTGATCGTTTCTGTACCCACACACTTCATTCACATGCAATTCTCAGATTTGAATGCGATGTAATTCACCCCTCCCAACTGCCTGTTGATATGCACCATTTAAGGAGGATTAACCAGTCCATACCGGGCAAAATTTGAACGTTTGGCTTTACGTCGAACGGGAACACGCGATATCCGATGACGGTTTTACGAAATCCAATCGAGACGTCTAGGGTGCTTGAGATGTTCCACGCTCCGAACGTATTTCAGAGGGCCACGCTTCCCCCGGCGACCCGGGAGTCGGAGCCCAGACACCAGGACCGGGCCTCGGCCCCGGAAGCCCCCACGGCGGTCGCGGTGGCGGAGCGGCCCGCGCAGAACGCCCCCGCGAAGAAGCGTGACGCCTACTTCGACAACGCCAAGTACCTGGCCATCGTGCTGGTCGCTGTGGCGCACTCATGGGTACCCGTCATGGAGGGAAGCCGGGCGGCGCGCGCGCTGTACATGGTGACGTACACCTTCCACATGCCGGCCTTCATCCTCATCTCCGGCTATTTCTCACGCTCGTTCACCCTGACGCCCCCCAAGGTGAAGCGCCTGGTCACGGGCGTTGCCGTGCCGTACATCGTCTTCGAGACCGCGTACTCGCTGTTCCGCCGGTACGCGAACGACACCCCGGACGCGGCGATCAGCCTGCTGGAGCCCTGGTACCTCACCTGGTTCCTGGCCGCGCTGTTCATCTGGCGGCTCACCACCCCGATCTGGCAGAACCTGCGCCACCCTCTGACGGTCTCGCTCGTCATCGCCGTCCTCGCCTCGTTCGCCCCCAGCATCGGTGACGACCTCGACCTGCCGCGCGTCCTGCAGTTCCTGCCGTTCTTCGTGCTCGGACTCCAGCTCAAGCCCGAGCACTTCCAGCTCGTCCGCCGCCGCGAGGTCCGGCTGCTCGCCCTGCCCCTGTTCGCCGGTGCCGCGGTCTTCGCCTACTGGGCGGCCCCCCGGATGCAGCTGGGCTGGTTCCTGCGCGACTCCAGCGCCCAGGACATGCACGCCCCCTGGTGGTCCGGCGCGGTGATGACCCTCGCGCTGTTCGGCTGCGCGACGCTGCTCACCATCGGGTTCCTTGCCTGGGTGCCCCGCCGCCACATGTGGTTCACCGTGCTGGGCGCCGGGACGATCTGCGGCTATCTGCTGCACGGGTTCTTCGTGAAGGGCGCCGACTACGCCGGGGTCTTCGACCACAACGAGTGGCTGGTGTCGCCGACCGGTCTGGTGATCGTCACCCTGGTCGCCTCCGCCGGCGTGACGCTCCTGTGCACGCCGCCGGTGCGACGGGCCCTGCGGTGCGTGACCGAGCCCGACATGAACTGGGCCTTCCGGCGGGACGCCGCCAAGCTCTGAGCCCGCACAGTGGAGCCCGGCCCCCGCATGAGGGCCGGGCTTCGCCGTGTTGGCTCAATACCGCTGTTCGGTGGGCGATTTCGGCTAGGCCGGCCAGAGCAGCCTCCGCACCTGCGCATACTTCTCGGTCAGTCGGGTACGGGTCGCCGGATCCAGCGCCGCGAGGCGCGCCGGGTCGGTGTTGTGCGCGAGATCGGACTCCTTGATCAGCAGCGCGCCCGGGGTGGCCAGGATGCGCCGGGTGTACGCCGGCAGATCCTCCCCGTCCCGTTTGGTGACGGCGAGAACCATGTCCTTGACCTGCTGCGGCAGCGCCGCTTCTGCCAGCCATCGCGCCGGCAGCGCATCGTCCTCGACCGCGTCGTGCAGCCAGGCCGCGGCGATCTGGTCGTCGCTGCCGCCCCTGCTCCGCACCCCCTCCGCGACTGCCGCGAGGTGCTCGGCGTACGGCCGGCCGGCCTTGTCGCGCTGACCGGCATGGGCCTCGCGGGCGATGCGCTCGACTTCGGCCAGGGTCAACTGCTCGCGTGGTCCTGTCATGGCCCGACTCTACGGACGCGCCGACCCGGCGGACGTGCCGGCTCCACGGACCGGCCGAGGGCCGCCCGGCGTCGGGGAAGGTTGCAACGTCAATCGTTCGGTAAACTAATTACTGACGATTCTTTGACGTTCTCTTGACCAAGTGAAGGACTGGGCTCATCGGACACGCAGACACGCTCATCGCCATGGGCGGCGCCTTCCTCGCCGCCGCCGTTCTCGCCCGCGTCGGCAGCCGCATCGGACTGCCGACCATCCCCCTGTTCATCCTGGCCGGGATCCTGCTCGGCCCGCACACCCCCGGCATCGTCCTCGTCGCCGATCCGCACGACCTGGAGATGCTCTCCGCGCTCGGCCTGGTGCTGCTGCTCTTCTACCTCGGCCTGGAGTTCCACCTCGACGACCTGAAGGCCGGCGGGCGCAAGATGGCGCTCGCCGGGGGCACCTATCTCGCCCTGAACGTCGGCGCCGGGCTCGGATTCGGCTTCGCACTCGGCTGGGGCACCTCGGAGGCGCTGGTACTCGCCGGGGTGCTGGGCATCTCGTCCTCCGCCATCGTCACCAAGGTCCTCGTCGACCTGGGCCGGATCGGCAACCCGGAGACCAGGCCGATCCTCGGCATCATCGTCGTCGAGGACGTCTTCCTCGCGCTGTACCTGGCGGCCCTCCAGCCCATCCTCTCGGGCGCCGACAGCCTCTCGGCGGCAGCGGTCGACGGCGGTAAGGCCTTCGGCTTCCTGCTGGTGCTCGCCCTGGCGGCCCGGTTCGGCACCAGGCTCATCAGCAAGCTCATCAACACCAAGGACGACGAGCTCCTCGTCATCTCCTTCCTCGGCGTGGCGGTCCTGGTGGCGGGCATCTCGGAGTGGTTCGGCGTCGCCGACGCGATCGGCGCCTTCATGGTGGGTCTGATGCTGGGCAGCACCTCGTCGGGCGAGCGCATCCTCAAGCTCGTCCACCCGCTGCGCGACGCCTTCGGGGCGATCTTCTTCTTCGCCTTCGGCCTCTCCATCAACCCCGGCGACCTGCCGGGCGTGGTGTGGCCGGTGCTGGCAGCCGTCATGGTGACCCTCGCCATGAACGTCTTCGCCGGGATGGCCACCGCCAAGCTGTACGCGTTCGGGGCGCAGGCCACTGCGAACATCTCCACCACCCTGGTGGCGCGCGGCGAGTTCGCGCTCATCCTCGCCACGATGGCGGCGGGCGCGGGGCTGGACGAGCGACTGGCGCCGTTCATCGCCGGATACGTGCTCGTCCTGGCGGTCCTGGCCCCGCTGGCGGCCGGTCGCTCGCACTGGCTGGCGAGGATCCTGCCGGGCCGGCACGATCCCGTACCCGTCCCGATCCGGTGACGGGGCGAACGCCGTTGACGTACGCCCGGTTCGATCGGTTTGCGTACGGTTCAGGATTTACGTGACAGCAGCAGGAGCGCCCGGTCGTCGTTGACGTCCTTGGCGCAGGCCTCGATGAGATGCCAGGCCGCGCCCTCGAAGCCCGTCGAGACATAGCGGTCGGCCTCGCCGGTCAGCCGGTCGATGCCCTCCGCCATGTCCCGGTCGGACGTCTCCACCAGTCCGTCGGTGAACAGCATCAGTACGTCCCCGGGGGCCAGCGAGCCCTTCACGGCGTCGAACTGCGCCCCGTCGTACACCCCGAGCAGGGGGCCCTCCGCGGCCATCTCCTCCCACCGGCCGCTGCCGGCGTGGAGCTGGAGGGCGGGGGGATGGCCTGCCGAGAGGAGTTCGTAGTCGCCCGACTCGAGGTCCAGCACCAGATGGATCGAGGTGGCGAAGCCCTCCTCCCAGTCCTGGCGCAGCAGGTAGCCGTTGGCCGCGGGCAGGAAGCCGTGCGACGGCAGCGAGCCGAGGAGCCCGCCGAAGGCGCCGGACAGCAGCAGGGCGCGGGAACCCGCGTCCATGCCCTTGCCGGAGACGTCGGTGAGCACGGCCTCCAGAGTGCGGCCGCCGTTGGTGCGGGCCGCGACGACGAAGTCGCCGGAGAAGGACTGCCCGCCCGCCGGGCGCAGCGACATCTCGCGGTGCCAGCCCTGCGGGAGCCGGGGCAGCGCGCTCTGGACGCGGATGCGTTCGCGCAGGTCGAAGAGCATGGTGCCGCCGCGCCGCCACGGGACACCGACCCTGGCGCGGAACTGGGCGAGCACCAGCCCGAAGAAGCCGCAGGCCGCGACCGTCAGCACGGTTCCGGGGGTGACCCCGATCGTGCCGTCCTTGTACGGGCCGAGCGAGATGGACTCGACGATCAGGGCCGCGGCGGCCGCCGCGTACAGACCGAGCAGGCTGGCGGGCCGCAGCAGGAGGCCACCGGCGACGATCGGCAGGACGAGCGCGGTCGGTGAGCACCACACCGGATTGAGCAGGGTCGCGCAGGTGATGGCGGGGACGGTGAGCAACAGGGCGGCCAGGGCGATCCAGTCGGAGCCGTCGCCGCGGAAGTAGTCGACGCCGGATCTGCGCAGCGTGCTGCGTACCCGGTGCACCGATTTTCGCAATCGGGCCGGGTATGTCTCTGCTCCTGCGCGTCGGGCCATTGCGGGGACCTTATCCACCCGGCGGCTTCCGGTGCAGGGGGACCCCTGTGACAATGCGTTCGAAATCGGGTCGCTTGTCCGTCGCGGCCCTGGTAGGCATGGCATATGACTACAGAGCTCCGCGTATTGCGCCCGTCCGAATGGAACCAGTGGTTCGAGTCCTTGGAGCTCGCCTTCGGAGGGGTTCCGGAATCGCCCGAGGAGCGCGGGCACGCGGAGTCGGTGACGGAGCACGAGCGGTCGCTCGGGATCTGGGACGGCGATGACGTGGTCGCCACGGCGGGGGCGTTCAGCTTCCGGCTGGCCGTTCCGGGCGGCGCGCTGGTGCCGGCCGCGGGCGTGACGATGGTCAGTGTCGCGACCACCCACCGCAGGCGCGGGCTGCTGACCTCGATGATGCGCCGACAGCTCGACGACGTACGGGCGTTGGGCGAGCCGCTCGCGGTGCTCACGGCGTCGGAGCCGGCGATCTACGGCCGCTACGGGTACGGGGCGGCGACCCGCCAGATGTCCCTGGCGATCGACACGGACCGGGTGCGGCTGTCCGTCCCCCGGGGCACGGACGAGGTCCGGCTGCGGTACGCGAAGAAGGACGAGGCCGTCGAGGCGTGCGAGAGCGTGTACGCCCGCCTGGTGGCCGGGCGGCCCGGCACTCCGGCCCACGGCCCGGGCTGGGAGCGCAAGTCGCTCGTCGATCCGGCGGGTTCGCGGCAGGGCGGTTCGGCCTTGCAGTGCCTGCTGGCCGAGCGGGACGGCGAGGTGGTGGGATACACGACTTACCACATCAAACCGGACTGGGACACGTCGGGCCCCAAGGGCCGGATCGTCGTGAGCGATCTGGCGGCGCTGGATCCGGCGGCGTACGCGGCGCTGTGGCGGTTCCTCTTCGGGATCGACCTGACGTCGACGGTCGAGGCGCGGAACCGGCCGGTGGACGACGCGGTGCTGCACCTCGTATCGGATGTGCGGCGGTGCGCGATCGGGATCCGGGATTCGCTCCACGTACGACTGGTGGACGTGGGCGCGGCGCTGGAGGCGCGGAGCTACCGGGGGCCGGTGGACGTGGTGTTCGAGGTCGAGGACACCTTCTGCCCCTGGAACGAGGGGCGTTGGCGGCTGACGGCCGACGCGAAGGGGGGCGCGTCGTGCAAGCGGACGGATGACGCGGCGGATCTGGCGCTGTCGGTGAGGGAGTTGGGTACGGCGTATCTGGGCGGCGAGTCGCTGGGGGCGCTCGCCCGGGCCGGGCGGGTGCGGGAGCTGCGGGCGGGGGTCCTGGCGGAGGTGTCGTCGGCGTTCCTGTCCGACGTTGCGCCGTGGTTGCCGCGGGGGTTCTAGGGCGCGGTGGGGCCTGTCCGGCGACGGGCTTCGGCCTCGATCGCCGGACGGGCTCGGTTTCGCCCGGACGGGCTCGGGAGTCAAGCCCGTCCGGCGGGTGAGGACAGAGTGGGCCCGTCCGGCGGTCGAGAGCGGGCGCGCGGTCCGGGTGACCCGCGCTCAGCGGGACTGGCAGCCCGGGCACCAGAACAGGTTGCGGGCGGACAACTCCGCCGTGCGGATCTCCGTACCGCAGATGTGACACGCCTGCCGGGCCCGCCGGTAGACGTAGACCTCGCCGCCGTGGTCGTCCACCCGCGGCGGCCGGCCCATCGCCTCGGGCAGGTGCGCGGGGCGGACCGTGTCGATCCGGTTGTTGCGCACGCCCTCGCGCATCAGCTCGCCCAGGTCCGCCCAGATCGCGTCCCACTCGCGGCGGGTGAGGTCGCGGCCGGGCCGGTAGGGGTCGATGCCGTGCCGGAACAGGACCTCCGCCCGGTACACGTTGCCCACGCCCGCGACGACCTTCTGGTCCATCAGCAGGGCGGCCACCGTGATCCGGCTGCGGGAGATCCGCTGCCAGGCGCGCTCGCCGTCCTCGTCCGAGCGCAGCGGGTCGGGGCCCAGCCGCTCGTGTATCGCCCGCTTCTCGGCGTCGGTGATCAGCGCGCAGGTGGTGGGGCCGCGCAGATCCGCGTGGTGCTCGTCGCTCACGATCCGCAGCCGGACCGTGTCGGTGGGCGGCGGGGCCGGGGCCGTACCGAATCCGAGCTTGCCGAACAGGCCGAGGTGGATGTGGACCCAGCCCACCGCGTCGAAGCCGAGGAAGAGGTGCTTGCCGTGCGCGTCCACGCCGTCCAGCACCCGGCCGTCGAGCAGGGCGGCGCTGTCGGCGAACTTGCCCTGCGGGCTGCTCACCCGCACCGGGCGTCCGCCGAACCTGTCCAGGTGGTCCGCCGCCAGGCGGTGGATCGTGTGTCCCTCGGGCACGGCGGCGGCTCTCCTGGCTGGGGCGGGTGCGGACATGGCTGTGCCGCCGGGGGCTCCGGCGGCACGGCGGGAAGCGGGTCGGTCAGCCCTGCTGCGGGTGGTGGGCCGGGACCGGGGGGAGCTCGCCGGTGTTCTCGTAGGCCGTGAGCATCTCGATGCGGCGGGTGTGCCGCTCCGCGCCGGAGTACGGAGTGGCGAGGAAGATCTCGACGAACTTGGTGGACTCCTCGGCCGTGTGCATCCGGCCGCCGATGGAGATCACGTTGGCGTCGTTGTGCTCGCGGCCCAGCGCGGCGGTCTGCTCGCTCCAGGCGAGCGCGGCACGGACGCCCTTGACCTTGTTCGCGGCGATCTGCTCGCCGTTGCCGGAGCCGCCGATCACGATGCCGAGGCTGTCCGGGTCCGCGGCCGTCTTCTCGGCGGCGCGCAGGCAGAACGGCGGATAGTCGTCCTCGGCGTCGTAGATGTGGGGACCACAGTCGACGGCTTCGTGGCCTTGGGCCTTGAGCCACTCGACGAGGTGGTTCTTGAGTTCGTAGCCGGCATGGTCGGAGCCGAGGTACACGCGCATGTGAGGAGTGTGGCACGAGCTGCGGCGGGTAATCGACGACGGGGTGCGGTGTGGTCCTGATGTGCGGACTCTGTGTGATCCGAGCCACTGAGGCAACGATCGGGTCAACGATACGGAGGTTGGGGTTCCGCTTTCGGGGTCGTCCGGGCTTCAATGCAACGCTCGCCGCACACCACCGTGTCGCGGCGGGTCACGCAACCGAGTGATCCGAAACGTAAGGATTCGATCCATGACGTCGCAGACGACTCTGGCCGGCCCGGGCCAGCAGCCCGAGGGGCCGGACCGTTCCGACCGGACGGGCCCCGAGGACGGGCTCCAGGCCGGTCTCAAGAACCGTCACCTCTCGATGATCGCGATCGGTGGTGTGATCGGCGCCGGCCTCTTCGTGGGTTCGAGCGCCGGCATCGCCGCCGCCGGACCGGCGATCCTGCTGTCGTACGCGCTGGTCGGCCTGATGGTCGTCTTCGTGATGCGGATGCTCGGCGAGATGGCTGCCGCCCGCCCGGCCTCGGGCTCCTTCTCAGCCTACGCCGACCAGGCGCTGGGCCGCTGGGCCGGTTTCTCCATCGGCTGGCTGTACTGGTTCTTCTGGGTCGTGGTGCTCGCCGTCGAGGCCACGGCGGGGGCCAAGATCCTGGAGAACTGGGTGCCGGGCGTCCCGCAGTGGGCCTGGGCGCTCATCGTGATGCTGGTGCTGACCGCGACGAACCTGGTCTCGGTCGGCTCGTACGGCGAGTTCGAGTTCTGGTTCGCCGGGATCAAGGTCGTCGCCATCGGCGCCTTCGTGATCGTCGGTCTGCTCGCCGTCTTCGGCGTGCTGCCGGGTTCGGACAACGCCGGCTCGGGGCTGGCCCATCTCACCGACACCGGCGGCTTCTTCCCCAAGGGGCCGGGCGCCATCCTCACCGGTGTGCTGATGGTGGTCTTCTCCTTCATGGGCAGCGAGATCGTGACGCTGGCGGCCGGTGAGTCGGAGAACCCGCAGCGCGCCGTCCAGAAGGCCACCAACAGTGTGATCTGGCGGATCGCCGTCTTCTACCTCGGTTCGATCTTCGTCGTGCTGACGCTCCTCCCGTGGAACGACGCCTCGATCATGGAGAAGGGCAGCTACGTCGCCGCGCTCGACTCGATCGGCATCCCGCACGCCGGCCAGGTGATGGACGTCATCGTGCTGACGGCCGTGCTCTCCTGCCTCAACTCCGGCCTCTACACGGCCTCCCGGATGGCCTTCTCGCTCGGCGGGCGCGGCGACGCCCCGCAGGCGTTCGCCCGGACCAACAAGCGGGGCGTGCCGCAGGCGGCGATCCTCTCCTCGGTCGTCTTCGGCTTCGTCGCCGTCTTCTTCAACTACCAGTGGCCGGACACCGTGTTCGCGTTCCTGCTGAACTCCTCGGGCGCGGTCGCCCTGTTCGTCTGGCTGGTCATCTGCTTCACCCAGCTGCGGATGCGCGGCATCATCCTGCGCGAGTCGCCCGAGAAGCTGGTCGTGCGGATGTGGCTCTTCCCGTATCTGACCTGGGCGACCATCGCGATGATCTCCTTCGTGCTGGTCTACATGCTGACCGACGACGCCGGTCGCGAGCAGGTGCTGCTCTCGCTGCTGGTCGCGGTCCTGGTGGTGGCGTTCTCGCTGGTGCGCGAGGCACGCGGGCGCCGCGGCGGCACGCCCGGCGCCCCGGTCGAGAAGGCCGACAGCTGATTGCCCATACCTGACGGGACCTGTCAGGTATAGCGGGGAGGCTCTCCGTCGTAAGCCATCGAGCGAGCGACTGGAGAGCCTCCGCCATGACTGCCGCCCCTGCCGATTTCCCGCCCGGTTTCCAGACCGGTTTCCCGATCCGACCGGATCTCGTCGTGGAGGCCGCCGAGGCCGAGGACGTACGCGAGGCAGTGGCGCGCGCCGCCGGCGACGGTCTCCGGGTCGCCGTCCACGCCACCGGGCACGGGCTGCCGGGTGCCGTCGAGCGCGGGGTCCTGATCGACACCGGCCGGATGGACTCCGTGCGGATCGACCCGGCCCGCCGGACCGCCACCGTCGCGGCGGGCACCACCTGGGCGCAGGTGGTGCGGGCCGCGGCACCGCACGGGCTCGCCCCGCTGAACGGCTCCGCCCCCGGGGTGGGCGCCGTCTCCTACACGCTGGGCGGCGGGCTGGGCATCATGGCCCGGGAGTTCGGGTACGCCGCCGACCACGTGCGGTCACTCGACGTGGTGACGGGCGACGGGGTGCTGCGCCACGTCACCCCCGAGGAAGAGCCCGATCTGTTCTGGGGGCTGCGCGGCGGGGGGCACCGGCTCGGCGTGGTGACGGGGCTGGAGATCGGGCTGGCCGGGGTGGCCCGGCTGTACGGCGGCTCGATCGCCTTCGACGGGGACGGCGGTGCCGGGGCAAGGGTGCTGCGGCGCTATCTGGAGTGGACGCGGACCGTGCCGGGGACGCTGACCTCGTCGGTCTCCGCGCTCGTGTACCCGGACGCACCGCAGCTGCCGGAGCCGTTGCGGGGCCGGTACGTCATCTCGGTGCGGGTCGCGTACACCGGCACCGAGGCCGAGGGGGAACGCCTGGTGGCGCCGCTGCGGGCGATCGGGCCCGCGCGGGCGGACTCGCTGCGGGAGCTGCCGTACACCGACAGCCACACCATCCACAGCGATCCGCCGTTCCCCCACGCGTACTACGGGGACGGGCTGATGCTGAGCGGGCTGGATCCCGCACGCGCGGCGCGGGTGCTGGAGCTGACCGGCCGGAAGGCCCCGATGATGACCGTGGTCCAGCTCAACCACCTGGGCGGGGCACTGGCCACCGCTCCCGCGGTGGATAACGCGGTGCCGTACCGCGGGGCCGGATTCCTGCTGCGGCTGCTCTCGCCGCTCGACGGCACGGACGTGCCCTCCGTGCGGGCCCTGTACGAGGAGGTCGCCGGGGCCCTCGCACCGTCCGTCATGGGCCGTTCGCTGAACTTCTCCTTCGGCGGCGGGGACCGCACCGGGGGCTTCCACGACGCGCGGACGCGCAAGAGGCTCGCCGGTCTGGTGTCGCGTCACGACCCGGCCAGCCTCTTCGGAGGTGCTTACGGAAGCGGTGGCGTCAGCCGCGGCGGCCGATGAGCTTCCAGGACGCGGGCAGCGCGCCCATCGCGAGCGCGGCCTTGAGCGCGTCGCCGAGCAGGAACGGCGTCAGGCCCGCCGCGATCGCGGCGCTCGCCGACATGCCGGTGGACAGCGCCAGGTAGGGCACGCCGACCGCGTAGATGATGGCCGAGCCGAGCACCATGGTGCCCGCCGTCCGCAGCACCGAGCGGTCGCCGCCGCGGCGGGCGAGGCCGCCGGCCACGGTCGCGGCGAGCAGCATGCCCAGCACATAGCCGAACGAGGCGCCGCCGGGGCCGGAGCTGCCGGCCGAGAACCACGGCATGCCGGCCATGCCGACGAGTGCGTACACCGCGAGGGAGAGGAAGCCCCGGCGGGCGCCGAGCGCGGTGCCGACCAGGAGCGCGGCGAAGGTCTGGCCGGTGACCGGGACCGGGGAGCCGGGGACGGGCACGGCGATCTGGGCGGCTATGCCGGTGAGCGCGGCGCCACCGAGCACCAGGGCGGTGTCCACCGCGTAGCGGTGCCGGGCGGCGGGCAGCAGGTCGGCGAGGACCGCTCCGGTACGGACGGGGGCGGCGGCAGCAGTGCTCATCGGGACTCCGCGAGGTGAGGGCAGGCAGGACGGGGCAGATCCTGACGTTAGCCGACGGAGCAACGCTCGATCACCATCAGCGGCCCACAAAGCGGCGGTTGGACAGTTAGTGGGTTTCGTACAACGAACAGCGCGCAATCATTGCGAGGAGTGACACTCGTCACGGAGGTGGGGAGGGATTCACCTCGAACGGGCCGGGCAGGAGAATCGGGGTCGGACTGTGAACTCCCTCTAAAAGTCCGATCCATGAAGACCCCCCGTCCCCCGCGGCGGAGTGTGCGCCCCGTGTGAGCTCGGTGCCCGTATAGCGGACGGCCGTTCCGCCTGAACGGGGCGCACGTTCAGACTGTGTACCCGTCCCCCTCTCACCGACCGAACAGAGCCCGTCCATGTCCCGGACCTCCGTGCCTCCCCCCACCGGCGCCCCGGCCGTCAACTCCGACAACCGGACCGACTCGGCCCTCACCCACGGACTCAAACAACGCCATCTGTCGATGATCGCCCTCGGCGGCGTCATCGGCGCCGGGCTGTTCGTCGGCTCCGGCGCGGGTATCGCCGCCGCCGGACCCTCGATCGTCATCGCGTACGCCGGCTCCGGGCTGCTCGTCATGCTCGTGATGCGGATGCTCGGCGAGATGTCGGCGGCCAACCCGGCGTCCGGCTCCTTCTCCGTACACGCCGAGCGGGCGATAGGCCCGTGGGCGGGGTTCACGGCGGGCTGGGCGTTCTGGGTGCTGCTCTGCGTCGCCGTCGGCATCGAGGGCATCGGGGCGGCGAAGATCGTCACCGGCTGGCTGCCCGGGACCCCGGAGTGGGCCTGGGTGGCACTGTTCATGGTGGTGTTCCTGGGGACGAACCTGGCCTCGGTGACGAAGTTCGGCGAGTTCGAGTTCTGGTTCGCCGCGCTGAAGGTCGTCGCGATCACCCTGTTCCTGGTGCTGGGCGTACTGGCGATCCTCGGGGTGCTCCCGGACACGGACGCGCCGGGCACCGCCAACATCAGCGGCGACGGCGGCTTCGTGCCGAACGGCTCCGAGGGACTGGTCATCGGGCTGCTCGCCTCCGTCTTCGCGTACGGCGGCCTGGAGACCGTCACCATCGCCGCGGCCGAGTCCGAGAATCCGGTGCGCGGCGTCGCGAAGGCCGTACGGACGGCGATGTGGCGGATCGCGCTCTTCTACGTCGGCTCGATGGCGGTCATCGTCACGCTCGTCCCGTGGGACGACCCGAAGGTCGTGGAGGTCGGTCCGTTCTACGCGGCCCTGGACCACCTCGGCATCAGCGGCGCGGCGGAGATCATGAACGTGGTGATCCTGGTGGCCCTGCTCTCCGCGATGAACGCCAACATCTACGGCGCCTCACGCATGGCCTGCTCCCTGGTCGCCCGCGGACAGGGGCCGAAGCGGCTCGGCCGGATCTCGTCCGGTGTGCCGCGTGGCGCCGTCCTCGTCTCGTCCGTGTTCGGCTTCCTGTGCGTGCTGCTGAGCTACTGGCGGCCGGACGACGCCTTCCCCTGGCTGCTCAACATGACCGGCGCGGTGATCCTGGTCGTCTGGATCTTCATCGCCGTCTCGCAGCTGATCCTGCGCACCCGGCTGGAGCGCGAGGAGCCGCAGAAGCTGGTGGTCCGGATGTGGCTGTTCCCGGCCCTGACGGTGGTGGCCCTGCTGGCCATGGTGGGCATCTTCTTCCTGATGCTGCGCCAGCCCGACACCCGGGACCAGCTGCTGGCGACGGGTGCGCTGACGGCGGTCCTGATCGTCGTCGGCGTCCTGCGGCAGCGGCGATCCACGACGTCGCCCCCGGGGACGACGGACGCGTAACCACGCCGGACGGAAACGCCGGGCGGGCCGGAGCGATCCGGCCCGCCCGGCGTTTTCGTGTGCGCCGGGCGTTTCCGTGCGCGCTCGGCGTTTCCGTGCGCGCCGGGGGCGTCCGGGCGAGGCCGTTGGCCCTACGCCGAAGGACTGATCCTCCCTCAGCCACTGCCGCTGCTAGCCTGCTCTTGCATATAGGTTGCAATAACAACTTGGAAGCAGCTGGAGGGTTCGAACCATGGCCACGTACACGCTCCCGGAACTCCCGTACGACTACGCGGCGCTCGAACCGGTCATCAACCCGCAGATCATCGAGCTCCACCACGACAAGCACCACGCCGCGTACGTGAAGGGCGCGAACGACACCCTGGAGCAGTTGGAGGAGGCGCGCGACAAGGAGGCCTGGGGAGCGATCAACGGGCTGCAGAAGAACCTCGCGTTCCACCTGTCCGGCCACATCCTGCACTCGATCTACTGGCACAACATGACCGGTGACGGCGGCGGTGAGCCCCTCGCGGCGGACGGTGTCGGCGGCCTCGCGGACGCGATCACCGAGTCGTTCGGCTCCTTCGCGGGCTTCAGGTCCCAGCTGACGAAGGCCGCGGCCACCACCCAGGGCTCCGGCTGGGGCGTTCTCGCGTACGAGCCGGTCAGCGGGAAGCTGATCGTCGAGCAGGTCTACGACCACCAGGGCAACGTGGGCCAGGGCTCGGTGCCGGTCCTCGTCTTCGACGCCTGGGAGCACGCCTTCTACCTGCAGTACAAGAACCAGAAGGTCGACTTCATCGAGGCGATGTGGCGCGTCGTCAACTGGCAGGACGTGGCGAAGCGGTACGCGGCCGCCAAGGAGCGCGCGGACGTACTGCTGCTCGCCCCCTGACGCCGCGCCGAGGGGCACAGAACGTCCTGCCTCGTGATCGTCTTCTCAACCTTCACCGGGCAGGCGGATGAACGAAGGGCCCCCGCGAGGACATGACTCGCGGGGGCCCTTCCATGCCCGCACACCGGCCCGTCGGCTACTCGGTGACCAGCGCCATCAGCAGCCCGTCGTACCCCTTGCTGCCGACGGTCTGCAGCGCGGTCGCCGTCAGGGTGGGCTCGGCCGCGACGAGTTCGGTGAACCGGCGCACTCCCCGCACCTTCGGGTCCTGGCTCCCGCCGTCGGTCACCTCTCCGTCGCGTACGACGTTGTCGGCGACGATCAGACTGCCGGGCCGGGTCAGCTTCAGCGACCAGGCCAGATAGTCGGGGTTGCTCGGCTTGTCGGCGTCGATGAACACGACGTCGAACGGCCCGTACCCCTGCGCCGCGAGTTCCGGCAGTGTGTCGAGGGCCGGGCCGACGCGGATCTCGACGACGTCGGACAGGCCGGCCCGCTCGATGTTCCCGCGCGCCACCTCGGCGTTGCCCGGATCGGCTTCGAGCGTGACGAGCCCGCCTCCCTCGGGGAGCGCGCGGGCCAGCCAGATGGTGCTGTACCCGCCGAGGGTGCCGATCTCCAGAACGGTGCGCGCACCCTGGAGCCGGGCCAGCAGGTTCAGCAGCTTCCCCTGGTTCGCCGCGACCTGAATCGCCGGCAGCCCGGCCCTGTCACTGGCCTCGACGGCCGCGTCCAGGGCCTCGTCCGGGCCCAGCAGAAGAGCGTTGAAGTAGTCGTCGACCTCGGTCCAGCGCGCCTGCGTCATGGTGGTTCCCTCCCGGCCCCTGTAAGTTCCTCAAGGGAACTTACAGGACGCGAACCGGGTGCGATGATGGTCGCCAACGGCGTCTCCCCGGGAGAGGGCATCATGACGATCACCGTCCGAGAGCTGGTGTACTACCCGGTCAAGGGCTGCGCGGGCACCTCGGTCGAGTCCGCGCAGGTCCTCGGCACCGGCCTCGATCACGACCGGACGTTCATGGTCGTGGACGCGGCCGACGGCGCGTTCCGCAGCCAGCGCACCCACCCCGTGATGGCCGCGATCCGGGTCACGGTCCTGCACTCCGGGGCGGTGCTGGCGCTCCGCGCCGAGGGCGTCGAACCCCTGCGTCTGGACGTCGACCGGGAGGGCCCGCGCCGCGATGTCAGCATGTTCGACCGCCCCCTCGGCGCGGCCGTCGACCAGGGGGACACGGTCGCGGAATGGTTCTCCGACGTGCTCGGGAGCAAGTCTCGGCTGGTACGGGCGGCCCCCGGGTTCGACCGGGACGGCTGGGGCGACACACCGGGCAAGGTCAACTTCGCCGACGCCCACGCGGTGCTGGTCACCTCCACGGCCTCCCTGGACGACCTCAACGCCCGGATCTCCGAACGGGGCGACGCCGACTCCGTACCGATGGACCGCTTCCGCCCCAACATCGTCCTGACCGGCAAGGACGAACCGCACTTCGAGGACCGGGTGCGCCGGATGACCATGGGCTCCGTCGAACTCGCCCACTCGGTGCGCGCGACACGGTGCAACGTCCCGCTCGTCGACCAGGCCACCGGCCTCCGCCGGGGCCCGGAGCCGGTGCGCACCCTGGCCACCTACCGGCGCGAGCCGGAGTACGGGAACCGGGTCAGCTTCGGTGTGAAGAACGCGGTGGTCTGCGAGGGCGCGGTGAGCGTCGGCGACCCGGTCCTGGTCCAGAGTCCGGTCGCTCTCTGAGAGCCGGGCCCCGGCAGGCGCAGGCGGCGAGAATCCACCTGCCCCCTGCACCCGATTCGCCTATCGTCGACCTCGTTTGCCGGTACGGGGCCTTCGCCCCGGCCGGTCGGGACCATGACGTGGAGGACGATTGTGCGCTACCGCGAGCTGGGACGCAGTGGGCTGTCGGTGTCCGAGATCGGCTACGGCGCGTGGGGCATCGGCGAGTCCAGCTGGGTGGGCGCCACGGAGGACGAATCCGTACGTGCCCTCAACCGGGCCGTCGACCTCGGCGTGAACCTCATCGACACGGCTCGCGGTTACGGGGAGAGCGAGCGCATCGTCGGGCGGGTCGTGCGGGAGCGGTCAGGTGACGAGGTGCTGGTCGCGACGAAGGTTCCGCCGAAGAACGGGGTGTGGCCCCCGGCGGACGGCACGGACCCGGCGGAGGCGTTCCCGGGCGACTACATCCGCGCGAGCCTGGAGACCAGTCTGCGCGCCTCCGGGCTGGACCACTTCGACGTGCTCCAGTTCCACGTCTGGAGCGATGAGTGGGTGGGTCGCGGCGACTGGCTGGAGACGGTCGCCGAGCTCAAGCGGGAGGGGAAGATCCGGCTGTTCGGGGTCTCCGTCAACGACCACCGGCCCGAGAGCGCGCTCGCGCTGGTCCGCAGCGGTGCGGTGGACAGCGTCCAGGTCATCTACAACGTGTTCGACCAGTCACCGGCCGACGAACTACTGCCGGCCTGCGAGAAGCACGGGGTCGGGGTCATCGTGCGGGTGGCCCTGGACGAAGGCGGGCTGACCGGCCGGATCACCGCCGGTACGACGTTCCCCGAGGGCGACTGGCGCAACCGCTACTTCCGCGACGACCGGCCGGCCCAGGTCGAGCGCCGGGTGGCGGCGATCGTCGCGGACCTGGGCATCGAACCGGACGCCGTCGCGGAGCACGCACTGCGGTTCGTGCTGAGTTCGCCGGCGGTCTCCACCGTCATCCCGGGCATGCGCAGCGTGCGCAACGTGGAGCGCAACACCGCCCTGAGCGACGGCCGCCCGCTCACCGCTGACCAGTTGGCCGTGCTGGCGCGGCACCGGTGGCAGCGCGACTTCTACTCCTGAGCCGTGCGGGGGTGCGGGGCGGCCGTACCGCTGGATAGCGTCCCGCACCATGGCGATACGGAAGCGGTGGACGTCCAGGGTCCTGCTGATCGACGAGCACGACCGGCTGCTGTTGCTGTGCGGCCGTGATCCGCGCCGCGTGGGGGCGCGTTGGTGGTTCACGGTGGGCGGCGGGGTGGAGGACGGTGAGGACTACGTCCGGGCTGTGGTGCGCGAGGTGCGGGAGGAGACCGCGTTCGAGCTGCCGCCCGCCCGGCTGGGCCCGGTCGTCTGGACCCGGCAGACCCTGTTCGGGGTGGACGGGCGGCGCTACGACCAGTACGAGGAGTACCGCCCGGCCCGGGTCACGGCCGAGGAGGTGGCGGGGATGCGGGTGGAGACCGACGAGGCCGTGTACGGGCACCGCTGGTGGACCGTGGACGAGCTCCGCACCACCTCCCAGACGGTCAGGCCGAGAAGGATGGGCAGGCTGCTCCCCCCGGTGCTGGCCGGGGCCGCGCTCCCCCACCCGGCGCTGCACCTGGGGGACTTCGACGAGGACGAGGACCACGGACCCGGCTGAGCCGTTGCGCCCCGCTCCCGCCCGTCAGATCCGGAAGACCGAGCCCACGAACTCCGCGAGCAGCCGTTCCTTGAGCGGGCCCGGCAGCGCGTCCAGCAGGACCAGGACCGGGGCCATCCGGGCCGGCAGGCCACCGTCGCCGGTGAGGCCCGCGAAGGCCAGGACCGCTTCGACCTCCTCCGGTCCGAGCTTCGACGGGTCGAGTCCGGCGGCCAGTTCGGTGAGGGCGGGGTCCGCCGTGACCGGGGGCAGGGCCCGGGCCGAGCGCAGCGCCGCGTCGAGGTCCGCGAGCAGGGCGTCCACCTGGCCCACCGTGGCCGGGGTCAGCGTGAGGTGGAGGTTGGGCGGCAGCCCGTCGAAGGACAGCTGAGGCTGGAGGTACCAGCCGCGCTCCCGCATCTCGTCGGCGAGGTGCAGCAGCAGGCTCAGCGCGGGTTCGCCGCCTGAGCCGCCCGCACCCTCCGAGCCACCCGAGCTGCCCGAGCCGCCCGCACTCTCCGAGCCGCCCGCGCTGCCCACCGCGTCAGCCCCGTCCGTCCCGTCCAGGACCGTGAAGGCGACGAGTCCCGCCGAGGGGTCGCCGAGCACCCGCACGTCCGGCCTCGCGCGCAGCCCCGCGAGCAGCCGGTCGGAGGCCTCGGCCACCCGGCCCGCCAGTGCGGTGTAGCCGTCCTCGCCGACGTACCGCAGCACCGCCCACGCCTGGGCCAGCAGTCCGCCCGACTTGGTTCCCTGGACGGTCGGGTTGACGACCGGGTAGCCGGGCCAGCCGGCGTGGGCGAAGTACTGGTGGCGGCGCAGCTCCGCGTCCCGGTAGAGCACCACGGATGCGCCCTTGTCGGCGTAGCCGTATTTGTGCAGGTCGACGGAGAGCGAGGTGACGCCGGGCACGGAGAGGTCGAACGGCGGTATCTCCCGCCCCGCGCGCCGCAGGTGCGGCAGTATCCAGCCGCCGATGCAGGCGTCCACATGGCACAGGACGCCCCGCTCGGCGGCGGCCGCGGCGATCTCGGCGACCGGGTCGATCACCCCGTGGGCGTACGAGGGGGCCGAGGCGACGACGAGGGCGGTGCGCGGGGTGATCGCGGCGGCCGTGGCGGCGGCGTCGGCCCGGTACGTGGTCCGGTCGACGGGGATCACGACCGGCTCCAGTCCCAGGTAGGCGGCCGCCTTGTGGAAGGCCGCGTGCGCGGTGGAGGGCAGCACCAGCTGGGGTTCGGTCACCCCGCGTTCGGCTTTCGCGTGGTCGCGGGCCGTCTTCACCGCGAGCAGGATCGACTCCGTGCCGCCGCTGGTGAACGTGCCCTGCGTGCCGGGACCGCCGAGCAGCGCCGCCGCCGCGCCCACCACGTCGTTCTCCAGCCGGGCCACGCTCGGGAAGACCGTGGGGTCGAGGCCGTTGACCGTCGCGTAGGCCGAGTACGCGGCGGCCGCCAGCTCGTCGAGGCCCGCCAGTCCCGCGTCGTAGACGTAGGCGAAGGTCCGGCCGCCGCGGGTGGGTGCGTCGCCGCCGCGCAGGGCGCCGAGTTCGGCGAGCACCTCGGCGGCGGAGACGTCGGGTGCGGGGTCAGTCGGCATGGGCGGGCTCTTCCGTGAGGAGTGGGTCTCGGTAGCGGTGCAGCATCCACAGGCTCGCGGTGGCCAGGACGGCGGGCAGCACGCTCATGCCCAGGGCGATGCCGGTGAGCGCGGCGCCGGACTGGCCGACCCGGTGGCCGGCGTCCGACGAACGGAACCCGGTCACGGCCAGGACGAGCGCGAACACCCCGGCGCCCAGCGCGAAGGCCAGGGTCTCGGCGGCGGTCCACAGCCCGGTGAACGTCGCGGCCCGCCGCTTCCCGGTCCGGACCGTGTCGGCGGCGAGGGTGTCCGCCAGCATCGTCAGCGGCAGCAGCTGGAGTCCGGCGTAGGCGATTCCGATGACCGCGACGGCCGCGTAGCCGATGGCCGGACCGCCCTGCCGGGTGAAGGCGAGCGCGAGCGACCCCGCGAGGTACAGCAGCGAGGCACACCACTGGGCGTAGGTGGTGGAGCGCAGCCGGGCCAGCCGGTTCCACAGCGGCATGAACAGCACCAGCGGGCCGATCAGGCAGGCGAAGAGCGGGGTGACGGCGCTCGCCGAGCCGAGGGTGTACGTGGCGAAGTACTGGACGCCCGCGAGCATCACCCCGATCGCCAGGGCCTGGAGCGTCCACATGGAGACGAGGTGGAGGAACGGCTTGCTGGAGCGGGCGGCGGCGAGCTGGGCGCGCAGCGAGGGTTCGGCCTCGCTGCGGGCGACGGCCGGGGCCCGGCGGGTGGTGAACCAGGCGCCGAACATGCCGAGGGCGAGCAGGACCGCGACCGCGACGCCCATCCGCCGGTAGCTCGCCGGGGTGTCTCCGTCGGCGTGTGCGATGGCGGGGGCGAGGGCGCCGGACAGCAGGATGGCGACGCCGAGGAAGCTCACCCGCCAGCCCAGCACCCGGCGGCGTTCGCCCGGGTCCTCGGTCATCTCGGCGGGCATCGTCACGTACGGCACCTGGAAGACCGCGTAGGCCGTCGCGGCCAGCAGGAACAGGGCCGCCACATAGCCGGCCGCGGCCGCGCCCCGCAGCGGGGGCGCGGCGAAGAGCAGCGCGAAGAGCGGCGGCAGGGTGCAGGCGCCGATCAGCAGGAACGGCCGGCGCGGGCCGCCGCGCAGCCGGCTGCGGTCGGACAGGGCGCCGACCAGCGGGTTGATCAGTACGTCCCAGGCCTTGGGCAGGAACACGGCGGCGCCCGCGACGGCGGCGGGCACGGCCAGGACGTCGGTGAGGTAGTAGAGCAGGATCAGTCCGGGCACGGTGGCGAAGGTGCCGGTGCACAGCGAGCCGAGCCCGTACCCGATGCGGACCTGTCGCGGCAGGCGCGGGTCCGTGTCCGGGGGCGCACCCGTCGGGACGTCGGCTGACATGCCGCAGATCATGAACGAGAGTTCGAGCCTGCGGCAAGGGTTCAGCGTGACGTCAGTGTGAACTCCAGCAGCGGCAGCTCACGGCCCGGGATCGATCCGGACGGCGTCGCGCCGATGCGTACCGCGCCCATGGCCCGGTAGAAGGGCTCGGCGTTGGGGTCCGCGTCGATCGTGAAGCGGGCGAACCCGAGCCTGCGGGCCTCGGCGACGACGTGCTCGAAGAGCAGTCGGCCCACCCCGCGCCCGACGGCGTCCGGCTCGGCGAACATCATGCCGAGCACCCCGGCGGGCGGAGCCCCCTCCAGGGTGGTGAAGCCGAGGATCCGGCCGTCCTCCTCGGCGACCGCGGTCCGGCGGCGGCCGATGTCGCCCGGGGCCATGGTGAGTTCGTCGCGGCAGGCCGCGATGAACGCCTCGTCGTAGCCCCAGTACGCCTTGGAGCGCAGGGCAAGGCCGGTCAGCTCCGCAGCCTCGGACCGCAGTCCCGGCCGTACCTTCACACGCTTCTCCGTCCGCTCGGCTGCCCCATGGCCCGCGGGCTCCGTGGCTGCACGGAGCCCGCGCGCGGGATCACTCGAAGTTGGGGCCTGCGGTCCGGGTCCGCTTGATCTCGTAGAAGCCCGGGATCGACGCGACGAGCAGCGTGCCGTCCCACAGCTTCGCGGCCTCCTCGCCCTTCGGGGCGGGGGTGACGACCGGGCCGAAGAAGGCGACCTGCTCGCCGTCAGCGCCGGGCACGGCGATGACCGGGGTGCCGACGTCCTGGCCGACCTTGTCGATGCCCTCCTGGTGGGAGGCGCGCAGTTCGGTGTCGTACGCGTCGGAGTCGGCGTACTCGGCGAGCTCGGCGGGCAGACCGACGTCCTCGAGCGCGCCCACGATCGCCTCGCGGGTGGGGCCCTCGCCCTTGTTGTGGAAGCGGGTGCCGAGGGCCGTGTAGAGCGGGCCGACGATGTCGTCGCCGTGCTTCTGCTGGGCGGCGATCACCACGCGGACCGGGCCCCAGGCCTTGTTCTCCAGCAGGTCGCGGTACTCGTCGGGCAGCTCGTCCAGCCGGGGCTCGTTGAGTACGGCCAGGCTCATGACGTGCCAGCGGACCTCGACGGGTCGGACCTTCTCCACCTCGAGCATCCAGCGGGAGGTCATCCAGGCCCACGGGCAGAGCGGGTCGAACCAGAAATCGGCGGGGGTCTTGCCGGTTGCCGTGCTGTTCTCAGACATGTCTCTCCTCAGGCGGACCGATCTCACTCTGTGCGCGAGAACACCGCAGGACGCTCCGGCCATTCCCGAATGCCCGGCCGGGAAGCGGCATGGGAGGATCAAAGTATTCGAACGTGACACAAAGGAGTGTGCTCGTGCCCGGTGAAAACCTGTCCCGCGACGAGGCCCGCGAGCGGGCCGAGCTGCTGACCGTCGACGGTTACGACGTGGAGCTCGACGTCAGGTCCGCCATCGGTGACCCCGACGGGGACGGCGGCCGGGACTCAGGTCCGCGGACGTTCCGCTCGGTGACCACGATCCGGTTCCGCTCGGCGCGGGCCGGTGCGACGACCTTCGCCGACCTGATCGCGCCGTCCGTGAACGCGGTGACGCTGGACGGTACGGCGCTGGACCCGGCGGCCGTCTTCGACGGGACGCGGGTGACGCTGGCCGGCCTGCCGGAGGGCGAGCACGTCCTGGTGGTCGACGCGCAGTGCGCGTACAGCCGCACCGGTGAGGGCATGCACCGCTTCGTCGACCCGGAGGACGGCGAGGTCTACCTCTACACGCAGTACGAGCCGGCGGACGCGCGCCGCGTCTTCGCCAACTTCGAGCAGCCCGATCTGAAGGCTCCCTACCGCTTCCGGGTGACCGCGCCCGAGGCCTGGACGGTCTGGAGCAACGGGGCCGAGGAGTCCCGGGACGGCGGGGTGTGGCGGTTCGCCGAGACGAAGCCGATCTCCACGTACATCACGGCGGTCGTGGCCGGTCCGTACCACTACGTGACCGACTCCTACACCCGTACGTTCGACGACGGCACCGAGCTCCGGATCCCGCTCGGCGCACTCTGTCGCAAGGGGCTCGCCCGGCACTTCGACGCCGACGACATCTTCCTGATCACCAAGCAGGGCCTGGACTTCTTCCACGACAACTTCGACTACCCGTACCCGTTCGGGAAGTACGACCAGGCGTTCGTGCCGGAGTACAACCTCGGCGCGATGGAGAACCCGGGCTGCGTCACGTTCCGCGAGGAGTACATCTTCCGCGGGAAGGTGACACGGGCGGCGTACGAGGGCCGGGCCAACGTCATCCTGCACGAGATGGCGCACATGTGGTTCGGCGACCTCGTCACCATGCAGTGGTGGGACGACCTGTGGCTCAAGGAGTCGTTCGCCGACTTCATGGGTGTCTTCGCCATGGTCGAGTCGACCCGGTTCGAGGACGGCTGGATCACCTTCGCCAACAACCGCAAGTCCTGGGCCTACCGCGCCGACCAGCTGCCGTCCACGCACCCGATCACGGCCGACATCCGTGACCTGGAGGACGCCAAGCTCAACTTCGACGGCATCACCTACGCCAAGGGCGCGTCGGTGCTGAAGCAGCTGGTGGCGTACGTGGGGCGGGACGCGTTCCTGGAGGGCGCCCGGCGCTACTTCAAGAAGCACGCGTACGGCAACACCCAGCTGGGCGATCTGCTGTCGGTGCTGGCCGAGACCTCCGGCCGGGACATGACCGGCTGGTCCCGCTCCTGGCTGCAGACCGCGGGCGTCAACTCGCTGACCCCGCTGGTGACGTACGACGCCGCGGACCGGATCACCGAGCTCGCGGTACTCCAGGAGGCGGCCGACTCGCATCCGGAGCTGCGCCCGCACCGGGTCGCGGTCGGGCTGTACCGGCGCGCCGCCGACGGCGACCTGGTGCGGTACGCACGGGCCGAGGTGGACGTGGCGGGGCCGCGCACGGTGATCGCGGAGCTGGCCGGCGCCGAACGGCCCGAGCTGATCCTGGTCAACGACGACGACCTGACGTACTGCAAGGTCCGCTTCGACGAGGTGTCGCTCGCCACGCTGCGCTCGCACCTCGGGGACATCACGGACCCGCTCGCGCGGGCACTGTGCTGGTCCGCGCTGTGGAACCTGACCCGGGACGGGCTGATGCCGGCCCGCGACTTCGTCTCGCTGGTCCTGGACTTCGCAGGACGGGAGACGGACATCGGTGTGCTGCAGATGCTGCACACCTGGACCCGGACCGCGCTGGCGCACTACGCGGCACCGGCCTGGCGCGAGGAGGGCGGCCGGGCGCTGGCCGAGGGCGCGCTGCGTGAGCTGCGGCTCGCGGCGCCGGGCAGCGAGCACCAGCTGGCGTGGGCCCGGTTCTTCGCGGCGGTCGCCGCGTCGGAACCGGACTTCCAGCTGTTGTCGGGGCTGCTCGACGGAACGGCGCGGATCGACGGGCTCGACGTCGACCAGGAGCTCCGGTGGGCGTTCCTGTCCCCGCTGGCCTCGCACGGGCGGGCCGACGAGTCGGTGATCGATGCCGAGCTGGCGCGCGACGACACCGCCTCCGGCAAGCGCCACCAGGTGCGCTGCCTGGCCTCGCGGCCGTCGGCCGCGGTCAAGGCGCAGGCGTGGGCGGGCGTCGTGGAGTCGGACGCGCTCTCCAACGCGCTGGTGGAGGCCACCATCCTGGGCTTCTCGCAGTCCTCGCAGCGGGAGCTGCTGGCGCCGTACACGGACCGGTACTTCGAGGTGATCGAGCGGGTCTGGGCCGAGCGGTCGATCCAGATCGGGATGGCTGTGGTGAAGGGGCTGTTCCCGGCGCTCCAGGGCGACGCGTCGACGCTGGCGGCGGCGGACGCGTGGCTCTCCGGGCACGAGACGGCCGCGCCCGCGCTGCGGCGGCTGGTGCTGGAGGCCCGGGACGACCTCGGCCGGGGGGTGCGGGCGCAGGCGTGCGACTCGGCGGCTGCCGTCTGAGTCGGTACCGGTCCGTCCCGGTCCGTCCGGAGCTATGCCCTTGCCGGGGTGGGCCGGCACATCGGCGAGGGTCCGGTCCTCGGACGCCGGACGGGCCGGGTGCGGTGCGGACGGCTGGGTGAGGGGCGCGGGGAGGGGGCGCCCGGCGGATGCCGGTGCGCCCCTTCAGGGGTTCACAATCCCCGGCGGGCCGGGCCTTTTCGGTTGTCGAACGTCCGTACTTTAGGACGGCGTTGTCCTGGAATGTCGACGGGGCTGTAACAGGGGTTAAGGTCCCGCTCACCGGCGGGATACACCGGAGCATGACCCAGAACACCCCGCTCTCCCCCTGCCACCTCCGCATCAATTCCGATGTGCGGCAACGCGTGCTGTCCACGGCCCAGTTGAAGGCCCGCGGCATCACCTCCGCGCAGGCCGCCGGGCAGTGCGGCACCGGTGGTCCGTGGCAGCAGCCGCTGCCCGGCGTCTACGTCCTGCACCCGGGTCCGCTGAGCGGCCGGGAGCGGCTGCGGTCCGCCCTGCTGTACGCGGGACGGCCACCGGCCTCCGCCCGGCGGGCCGTGTCCGCGCGGAGCGCCGGCACCGGTGCCGACCCCGGGTACGGCGAGGCGATGGTCACCGGGCTCGCCGCGCTCTCGCTGCACGGGTTCGCCGCCGCGCCGCCCGCCGTCTCCCTGGACCGGATCGACGTACTGGTGCCTCGGGTCCGCCGGCTGCGGTCGGTCCGGCACGTCCGGCTGGTGCGGACGGCCGAACTGCCGGAGCCCGAAGTGCTGGACGGGGTGCCGGTGGCCCCGGTGGCCCGTGCGCTGGCCGATGCCGTCGCCGGGCTCGCCGACGCCTTCGTCGTACGCCGGCTGCTCACCGAGGCGGTCAGGGGCGGTCACTGCGAACCGGCCGTCGTGGTGGGCGAGCTGAACCGGGCCAAGGTGCTCGGCCGCCCCCAGGTGGTGAACGCGGTGGACTCGCTGCTCGCCGAGGGCCGGGCGCTCGCGGAGGACCGGCTGTACGACCTGGTGCGGGAGCACGGGCTCCCGGAGCCGCTGTGGAACGTGGACCTGCGACTGCCCGGCGGCCCGCACCTGGGCGGGGTCGACGCCTACTGGCCCGAGGAGGCCGTCGCCGTCGAACTGGACACCAGGGCGCCGCGGTACAGCCGGCTCGACGACGACCGGCGGCAGGACGAGCACGAGGCGGAGTGGTCCGCGTACGCCGCCCGGCGCGAGCACCTGGAACGACTGGGGGTCACCGTCGTCCACATCTCCCCGAAGAAGCTGCGCGAGGCCCTGGAGCAGCAGGCCGTCGTGGTGCGCACGGCGTTGATGGCGGCCGCCGACCGTGAGCCGGCCGCGTACGTGGTGATCCTCCCGCGGTGAGATCCCGGCGGGATGCGGGCGCGGGATCGCCACGTAACCACCGTTTCGTCCCGTGTGACGCATCGGCCCCAGTGGCGGAAGTCCGCCATGTACACAACTCCCCCACCACAACTCTCCACAAAGCCCTGTCATTTACGAAAGGGTGAGCGGTCATCCGGTACCGATTTCCGGACTCTCTCTTTCACATACAGGGATGCTGATGACCTCCGAATCCCCCGGTTACATACCCGGAGCGAGACGCGCGGCACGAGTCGCGGCCGCCGCCGGTCTGGTGGCCGCACTGGCCGCCACCGGCGTCGCCCCCGTCTTCGCCGCCGACGACCCGGCCACCGCCCCCGTGAAGGCAGCCTCCGACGGCGCCCCGGCGGACAAGCTCGGCACGGCCGACGCCGATGTGCTCGCCAAGGCGCGGGCCAAGGGCGAGAAGAACATCACGATGATGGTCGCCACCGCACCCGGTGCGACCGAGCAGGTCAGCAAGCAACTGGGTGCCGTCAAGGGCTCCGTGCTGGGGCGTGCGTACGACAAGCTCGGCTACGTACGGGCGACCGTGCCGACGTCGAGCGCCGAGGCCACCATCAAGGCGGCGTCGAAGCTGACCTCCGTCCACGGCATCGATCTCAAGCAGGAGATCATGCTGGACGACCCGACCCCCGCGGCCGACCGGGCGACCGGCAGCAAGGCCAAGGTGAAGTCGACCGGCAGCTACGCGGCGCCGAACAAGAAGACTCCGGCGAAGAACCCGTACAACCCGTCCTACGAGACGGGTGCGGTCGACTTCGTCAAGCAGAACCCGAAGGCCGACGGCCGCGGCGTGACCATCGGCGTCCTGGACGCGGGCGTCGACCTCGGTCACCCCGCGCTGCAGAAGACCACCACCGGTGAGCGCAAGATCACCGACTGGGTGACGGCGACCGACCCGGTCAGTGACGGCGACGGCACCTGGCTGCGGATGACGGACGCCGTGTCCGGCCCGACGTTCACCTACAAGGGCCGCACGTACTCCGCGCCCAAGGGCAAGTACCGGATCAGTCTGTTCGCCGAGGCCGCCACCAAGGGCGGCGACATGGCGGGCGACCTGAACCGCGACGGTGACACCACCGACGTGTGGGCCGTGCTGTACGACCCGGTCACCGGCACCACCCGGGTGGACCTGAACGACAACGGGAACTTCTCGGACGACACCGTCCTCAAGCCGTACAAGGAGAAGCACCAGGTCTCCTACTTCGGCAAGGACGACCCGCGCACCGACGTCGTCGAGCGCATCCCGTTCGTCGTGGAGACCCGCAAGGGCGTCGTGTACAACGCGGCCGGGGACACCTCCGACTACGTCTCCATCGGCGTCATCGAGTCCGAGCACGGCACGCACGTCGCGGGCATCACCGCCGCGAACGGCCTGTTCGGCGGCAAGATGAACGGTGCCGCGCCCGGCGCGAAGATCGTCTCCTCGCGCGCCTGCACCTGGTCCGGCGGCTGCACCAACATCGCGCTCACCGAGGGCATGATCGACCTCGTCGTGAACCGCGGTGTCGACGTCGTCAACATGTCGATCGGCGGTCTGCCGCCGCTGAACGACGGCAACAACGCCCGCGCCGAGCTGTACAAGCGGCTCATCGACATCTACGGCGTCCAGCTGGTCATCTCGGCCGGCAACGACGGACCGGGCGTCAACACCATCGGTGACCCGGGCCTGGCCGACCACGTCATCTCGGTCGGCGCGTCCATCTCCAAGGAGACCTGGGCCGCGAACTACGGCTCCGCCGTCACCAAGAAGTACGACATGCTGCCGTTCTCCTCGCGCGGCCCGCGTGAGGACGGCGGCTTCACGCCGACCCTGACGGCGCCCGGCGCGTCGATCAACTCGACGCAGACCTGGCTGCCCGGTTCGCCGGTCGCCGAGGCGGGCTACTCGCTCCCGGCCGGTTACTCCATGCTCCAGGGCACGTCGATGGCCTCGCCGCAGGCAGCGGGCGCCACCGCGCTGCTGCTGTCCGCCGCGAAGCAGAAGCACATCGAGCTGCCCCCGGCCGATCTGCGCACCGCGCTGACCAGCACCGCCACCCAGATCAAGGGAGTGCCCGCGCACGCCCAGGGTGCCGGTCTGATCAACATCCTCGACGCCTGGAAGCAGATCAAGAAGCAGGGCGCCCCGGCGCACGAGTACACGGTCAGGGCCCCGGTCGACACCGCGATCGACTTCGCGCTGAAGGACCCGGGCTTCGGCACCGGTCTCTACGACCGCGAGGGCGGCCTCAAGGCCGGTCAGAAGAAGTCGTACGACGTCACGGTCACCCGCACCACGGGCCCGGACAAGAACGTCAAGCACAAGCTGTCGTGGAAGTACAACGACGGCACCTTCAAGCTGACCGGCCCGAAGACCGTCTCGCTGCCGCTCGGCAAGCCGGTGACGGTCAAGGTCCAGGCGAAGCCGGGCAGCGCGGGCGTGCACAGCGCGATCCTCCAGGTCGACGACGCGAAGACCTCCGGCGTCGACCAGCAGATCCTGGCCACCGTCGTCGTCGCCAAGGACCTGGTCAAGCCGGGTTACGCGTTCAAGGCGTCCGGCTCGGTGCAGCGCAACGGCACCACGTCGTACTTCGTGAACGTGCCGGAGGGCGCCAAGACCCTAGAGGTCGCGATGAGCGCCCTGCGCTCGGGCAGCCAGACCCGCTTCATCTCCATCCACCCGTACGGGGTCGCGGTGGAGGACAGCGGGACGCCGTACTGCTACCCGAACTACGACAACCCGGCCAACACCTGCCGCCCCGACGTGCGCTCGTACGCGGACCCGCAGGCCGGTGTCTGGGAGATCGAGGTCGAGGCCCGGCGCACGTCGCCGCTGCTGGACAACCCGTACAAGCTGGATGTCTCGCTGCTCGGCGCCACCTTCGATCCGGCGGTGCAGACCATCGCCGAGGCGAAGATCGGCACCCCCGCCTCGGTGGACTGGACGGTCACCAACAACGCGGGCGCCCTGGAGGGCAAGCTCAAGGGCGGCTCGCTCGGCTCGGCCAAGGTCGACCGCCCGTCGATCTCCACGGGTGACGAGCGGACCACCACGGTCACCATCGGTGAAGGTGTCGAGAAGCTCGACATCGCCATCGGGAACACCGCGGACGCCAACGCCGACCTCGACCTGTACGTCTACCAGGGCTCGGCCCAGGTGGGCGCCTCCACCACGGCGGGCTCCGAGGAGTCGGTCAGCCTGGTGAAGCCGGCCGCCGGTACGTACACGGTCGTCGTCGAGGGCTACGACGTCCCCGCCGGCACCACCGAGTACGACTACCGCGACGTGTACTACTCGTCGTCGCTCGGCACGATCTCCGTCGACGAGTCGAAGGCCGTGAACCTGGCCTCCGGCGCATCGGCCCAGGTCGGAGCGGAGGTGGCGGTCGCCGGGGCGGCCCCCGAGGGTCGGCAGTTCTTCGGCGAGGTCCAGCTGGTGAACGCGCGCGGCACCGCGGCGGGCACCGGCAGCGTCGTGATCGAGAAGGTCACGCCGTAACCACATGTGATCCGTACGACAGTGGGGGGGGGGGGGGCCCGGGGCCCCCCCCCCACCCCGGTGCGCCGCCCCCGCCCCGCCCGTACGCACCCCCCGCCAATGTTTGTGGAAAGGAAGCCGGGGCAAAAAA
>NZ_JBHXUW010000015.1:0-99272 GCF_042672475.1 Streptomyces sp. NPDC127177 | reverse complement strand
TTTAGCGGGTTCGTCAACCCGCTACACCTTTTTTTAGCCCATTCCGGGGGGGGGGGGCCCCCCCGGGCCCCCCCCCCCACTGCGCTGTCCGCAGCCCGCGCGCGGACTGTCCGCTCCCCGGACAATGGATTGGACAAGGAAGCCGTGGACATACGCATCATGGAGCGGCAACCGTGCCCGTTCGTACGTCTGAAGGAGTTCCTGTGAAGGTCGGAATCGTCGGCGCCACCGGTCAGGTCGGCACAGTCATGCGCAGGATCCTGGCCGAGCGGAAGTTCCCGGCCGACGAGCTGCGGCTGTTCGCCTCCGCGCGCTCCGCGGGCTCCACGATCGAGTGGCAGGGACAGGACATCACCGTCGAGGACGCGTCCACGGCCGACTACACCGGCCTGGACATCGTGCTGTTCTCGGCCGGTGGCGCCACCTCCAAGGCGCTCGCCGAGAAGGTCGCCGCACAGGGCCCCGTCGTGATCGACAACTCCTCCGCCTGGCGCAAGGACCCCGAGGTCCCGCTGGTCGTCCCCGAGGTCAACGCGCACACGATCGCGAACCGCCCCAAGGGCATCATCGCCAACCCGAACTGCACCACGATGGCCGCCATGCCCGTGCTGCGCCCGCTGCACGACGAGGCCGGCCTCCAGACGCTGACCGTCGCCACCTACCAGGCGGTGTCCGGTTCCGGTCTGGCCGGCGTCGCCGAGCTGCACGGCCAGGCGTCCAAGGTCGTCGCCGAGGCCGACAAGCTCACCCACGACGGCTCGGCCGTCGACTTCCCCGAGCCCGGTGTCTACAAGCGCCCGATCGCCTTCAACGTGCTGCCGCTGGCCGGTGCCATCGTCGACGACGGCTCCTTCGAGACGGACGAGGAGCAGAAGCTCCGCAACGAGTCGCGCAAGATCCTGGAGATCCCGGAGCTGAAGGTGTCCGGCACCTGTGTCCGGGTCCCGGTCTTCGCCGGCCACTCGCTCCAGATCAACGCCCGGTTCGCGCGTCCGATCGGGGTGGAGCGCGCGTACGAGCTGCTCAAGGACGCCCCGGGCGTCGAGATCTCGGAGATCCCCACCCCGCTCCAGGCAGCGGGGCAGGACGCGTCCTTCGTGGGGCGGATCCGGGTCGACGAGACCGTGGAGCACGGGCTCGCGCTCTTCGTCTCCAACGACAACCTGCGCAAGGGCGCCGCGCTGAACGCGGTGCAGATCGCGGAGCTGGTGGCGGCGGAGCTGGCCGGCTGACGCGGCGGGGGGCGGTGCGGGTGCGGTGCCGCCGCGCGGGCTGCCCCCTACCCGCCCCTTCCCGAAACCGGGGGCAGTCCCCCGGGCCCCCTTGTGTCCTCAATCGCCGGACGGGCTTGATTTCGGCCCGCTCCTGAGCGGAGCCCCGGGGGTACTCAGGGGCGGCGCACCTCGAAGTGCCAGCACCCGTACTCCACCGCCCGCACGTGGACCAGCACCACCTCGGGGTCGGCGAACGCCTCCGCGATGGCCTCGTCGTAGCCCCGCTCCTCGTCCGCCGGGATCTCCATCAGCCGGCCGCCCACGATGTGGCCCTCCGCGTCGTAGCGCCGGACCGTCCGCAGCGCCCCCGCCCGCGAGAACGGGTAGCCCGTACGGCCGGGCGCCGGACCGGCGCAGGGCTCCGCGTGGATGAACACCGGCCCCTGCTCGTCGTACGCCCCCGGCTTCGCCCACGTCGCAGCAGCCCACCGCCGCAGCGGTGCGTAGGAGACGAGGGCGATCCGCTCCCCCGCCTCGTTGCCGCGCAGACAGCACCGCAGCGGGCTGCCCGCGTCCGTGGCGGTGTACGGGACGCAGGGGCGCCCCGCGTCGTCGGTCTTCCGGAGTTCCTCGAGCGCGTCCGGGTCGATCGCGCGTGGTTCGTAACTGGTCATACGACGAGGATGGCGCGCCCCTCCGGCCCGCTCCGGCGGAAAACGGACATCGCCTTGGGCGCAGGTCACGTGGAAGGATGACGGAAACACCACATATCAAGGAGATGACCGCGTGCCTGGCACGAATCTGACCCGCGAAGAGGCACAGGAGCGGGCGCGCCTGCTGACCGTGGACGCGTACGAGATCGATCTCGACCTCTCCGGAGCGCAGGACGGCGGTACCTACCGGTCCGTGACCACCGTGCGCTTCGACTCCGCCGAAGCCGGTGCGGAGACCTTCATCGACCTGGTCGCCCCGGCCGTGCACGAGGTCGAGCTGAACGGCAGGGCGCTGGACGTCGCGGCCGTGTTCCGCGATTCCCGCATCACACTGCCGCACCTGGCGGCGGGCTCCAACGAGCTGAAGGTCGTCGCCGACTGCTCGTACACCAACACGGGCGAGGGTCTGCACCGCTTCGTCGACCCGGTCGACCAGCAGGCCTACCTCTACACCCAGTTCGAGGTGCCGGACGCGCGCCGCGTCTTCGCGAGCTTCGAGCAGCCCGATCTGAAGGCGACCTTCCGGTTCACCGTGAAGGCCCCGTCCGGCTGGACCGTGGTCTCCAACTCGCCGACGCCGGAGCCCAAGGACGACGTCTGGTCCTTCGAGCCGACGCCGCGCATCTCCACGTACATCACCGCGCTGATCGTCGGCCCGTACCACTCGGTGCACAGCAGCTACGAGAAGGACGGCCAGTCCGTCCCGCTCGGCATCTACTGCCGCCCCTCGCTGGCCGAGTACCTCGACGCGGACGCGATCTTCGACGTGACCCGGCTGGGCTTCGACTGGTTCCAGGAGAAGTTCGACTACGCGTACCCCTTCGCCAAGTACGACCAGCTGTTCGTACCGGAGTTCAACGCGGGCGCGATGGAGAACGCGGGCGCGGTCACCATCCGCGACCAGTACGTGTTCCGCTCGAAGGTGACGGACGCGGCGTACGAGACGCGGGCCGAGACGATCCTGCACGAGCTGGCCCACATGTGGTTCGGTGACCTCGTCACCATGGAGTGGTGGAACGACCTGTGGCTGAACGAGTCGTTCGCCACGTACACCTCGATCGCCTGCCTGTCGCACGCCGAGGGCTCGCAGTGGCCGCACTCCTGGACCACGTTCGCCAACTCCATGAAGACGTGGGCGTACCGGCAGGACCAGCTGCCGTCGACGCACCCGATCATGGCCGACATCCGTGACCTGGACGACGTCCTGGTCAACTTCGACGGCATCACCTACGCCAAGGGCGCATCGGTCCTGAAGCAGCTGGTGGCGTACGTCGGCATGGACGAGTTCTTCAAGGGCGTCCAGGCGTACTTCAAGGCGCACGCCTTCGGCAACACCCGGCTCTCCGACCTGCTGGGCGCGCTGGAGGAGACCTCCGGCCGCGACCTGAAGACGTGGTCGAAGGCATGGCTGGAGACGGCCGGCATCAACATCCTGCGTCCGGAGATCGAGACGGACGGGAACGGTCACGTCACCTCGTTCACCGTGGTCCAGGAGGCGCCGGCGCTGCCCGCCGGGGCGAAGGGCGAGCCGACGCTGCGGCCGCACCGGATCGCCATCGGTCTCTACGACCTCGACGCGGACGGGAAGCTGGTCCGTAAGGACCGGATCGAGCTGGACGTCGACGGGGAGCGCACCACCGTGCCCTTCCCGTCGGGTACGGCCCGGCCGGCCGTCATCCTCCTCAACGACGACGACCTCTCGTACGCGAAGGTCCGGCTCGACGAGGAGTCGCTGCGGGTCGTCACGGAGCACCTGGGCGACTTCACGGAGTCCCTGCCGCGCGCCCTGTGCTGGGCCTCCGCCTGGGACATGACCCGGGACGGCGAACTGGCCACCCGGGACTACCTGTCGCTCGTGCTGTCCGGGGCCGGCAAGGAGACCGACATCGGCGTCGTGCAGTCGCTGCACCGCCAGGTGAAGACGGCGCTGGACCTGTACTCGGCACCGGAGTGGCGCGAGGCCGGGCTGACGCAGTGGACGGAGGCGACGCTGGCGCACCTGCGCTCCGCGGAGCCGGGCAGCGACCACCAGCTGGCCTGGGCCCGTGCGTTCGCGGCCACGGCCCGCAACCCGCACCAGCTCGACCTGCTGCAGTCGCTGCTCGACGGCACCGAGGAGATCGAGGGCCTGGCCGTCGACACCGAGCTGCGCTGGGCCTTCGTGCAGCGGCTGGCCGCGACGGGGCTGCTGGACGAGGACGAGATCGCCGCCGAGTACGAGCGCGACCGGACGGCGGCCGGCGAGCGCCACGCGGCGTCGGCGCGGGCGGCCCGGCCCTCCGAGGAGGCGAAGGCGGAGGCGTGGGCCTCGGTCGTCGAGTCCGACAAGCTGCCGAACTCCCTCCAGGAGGCGGTCATCGGCGGGTTCGTCCAGACCGACCAGCACGAGCTGCTGGCTCCGTACACGGAGAAGTTCTTCACCGCGGTGAAGGACGTCTGGGACTCGCGCAGCCATGAGATGGCGCAGCAGGTCGCCATCGGTCTGTACCCGACGCTCCAGGTCTCGCAGGAGACCCTGGACGCCACGGACGCCTGGCTGGCCTCGGCGGAGCCGAGCGCGGCCCTGCGCCGGCTGATGTCGGAGGCCCGTTCGGGTGTGGAGCGGGCGCTGAAGGCCCGTGCGGCGGACGCGGCGGCGGCGACCGCGTAGCACTGTTCGGACTGGAAACCGCCCGGCGGGCAGGCGCTGTAGCGCAGCCGCCCGCCGGGCGGGAGTCTTCACGGGCAGCCGTCAGGCGCCCGACTCCTCGTAGCGGCGGGCCAGTTCGGCCGCGCCGGTCTCGGTCAGCGAGCCGTGCAGGCGCATCCGGGCCACACCGCCGTCGGGGAAGGCGTCCAGCCGGACGTGGGTGACCACGGCCTGGGCGCGGAGCGGGAAGCGGTGCAGGGTGTCGGGCTGGAGCCGGGTGCGGGGGATGATCTCGAACCACTCGCCCGTCTCACCGTTGCGGCCCTGAAGGGCGATCCAGCCGGCCGCGTTCCCCTTGAGGTAGGCCGTGTCGATCTCGACCGCGCGGACCGCGCCCTGGGCCGGCAGCCGGAAGCGCACCCAGTCGTTGGTGTCGCGGACGCGGCGGCGGCGGTTCTCCCAGCCGTCGTCCATCTTGCGGGAGGTGCCGGGCAGGATGATCTGGGTCGGCGAGGAGTAGAAGCGGTCGGACGCGTCCTCGTAACTGCCGCCGTTCAGGACCGAGATCAGGTCGAACGTGCCCAGCGTCGCGAGCCAGGAGGGGTCGGGGAGCACTTCGCCGTGTACGCGGAGGCGGGCGATGCCGCCGTCGGGGTGCTGGCAGAGGCGCAGGTGGGTGTAGCGGCGGTCGCCGGTGATCTCGAAGCCGTTGGCGGCGTGGCCGCGTACCGGGGTCGGCGCGATGATCTCGTCCCACTTGACGTCGTCGGCGAGGAGTTCCCCGGGGCCGGGCGAGCCCGGGAGGGAGGTCGCCAGGACGGAGACGCGCTGCGGGTAGTTGCCCCGGAAGTGGGCGGTGTCGATGACGATGCCCCGGATGATGCCGGGGGCGCCGAGCCGGATCAGGGCCCAGTCGTGTTCGTCGGCGGCCGGGAAGGGGTGGGTGGCGTCCGCGCCGCGACGGCGGCGGGTCTCCCAGCCGTCCATGATCTTGCCCTTGTGGCCGAAGTGCTCGGGGTCGAAGACCGCGCGCTCCCTGACCAGGAGGTTCTCGCGCTGGGCGAAGAACTCGTCGTTGGCGGCGATCACGCCCGCGCCGAGGCGCCGGTCGGCGAGGTCGACCAGTTCGGTGAAGGGGAGGGCGGTGGTGCGGTAGTCGGCGTACGGGTCGCCGCCGCCGTACGGAGCCGCGTCGTTGGCATGGGGGTCGTTGTCCAGGGCGGGGGTCTCGTTCGTGTCGAAGGTCATGTGCACCACTGTCTACGACCCCACCTATCAGGTCCATCGAAAGTTTTCGCACGTTTCATTCAGAAGAACTGAATGAATCTCCGCGCACGGCGCTGACCTGCTTGAGCGCGGCCAGCACCCGGGCCACCGCCGGACCGGCCTCGGCGCCCTGCCGCACCGCCGCCACCACATGGCGCCGGGGCAGATCGGCTCCGAGCACGCGCAGGACCACGCCCTTGCGGCGCTCCGCCGACGCCATCCGCGGGATCAGCGCGACGCCCATGCCCGCCTCCACCATCGCCAGGATCGCGGTCCACCCGGAGGCGCTGTGGGCCTGTTCGGGGACGAATCCGGCGGCCTCGCAGGCGGCGGTGGTGATCTCCGACCACGGGCCTGAGCCGCCGAAGATCCAGGGTTCGGCGGCGAGGTCGGCGAGCCGGAGCGCGGGGCGACCGGCGAGCCGGTGACCGGCGGGGAGGGCCACGTCGAGCGGGTCGGCGAGCAGCGGCACCAGGGCGAAGCGGGTGTCGCGCACCGTCGGCGCGTGCGCGGCGAGCGAGAGCGCGAGGTCGACGTCACCGGCCGCCAGGAGCTCGTACGCCTGACCGGCCTCCGCCTCCCGCACCCGCACGTCGGGGCCGGGCCGGCCTTCGGTGCGCAGCAGTTGGACCGCCGGCACGACGAGGGCGGGCACGGCGGTGGAGAAGGCCCCGACCCGCACCTCCCCGGCCTCGCCCCGCAGATATCCGGTCAGCTCGGCGTCTGCGCGCTCCAGCTGGGCGAAGACCGCCTCGGCGTGACGGAGCACGAGGTGCGCGGCGTCGGTGAGCCGCACCCGCCTGCCCTGCGCCTCCAGCAGCGGCACTCCGAGCTGTCTGCCCAGGTTCGACAGCTGCTGGGACACCGCGGAGGGGGTCATCAGCAGCGCCTCGGCCGTCGCCGTGACGGTCCCGCGCTCGCTCAGCACGCGCAGGATCCGGAGCTTCTTGATGTCCCACTCGGTCATGTCCGCACATTAGCCGCCGCCGTCCGCCCGGCCGGCTCGCTCACTGCCCCGCGGAAGTCATCGGCGCAACGCGAAGAGGGCGCCTCGGCGTGCTCGCGCACGCCGGGACGCCCTGAGGCGCAGCCGGTGGGTCAGGCCTGCTTCTTGGACTTGTCGAGGACCATGACCAGCCCGGCGATGACCCCGAACAGCACGAGGGGTGCCACGACGAACAGGCCGATCGTGTCGATCACGCTCAGGCCCGGACCCGGGTCGTCGCCGTCGTCGCGGGTGAGCGCGAGCGCGGGGGACGACATGAGCAGCATCATCAGCGTCGTTCCGGCGGCGACGGCGCCGGCGCGCATAGCGTTCTTCTTGTCCACGGTGCAAACGTAGCGAACGGCTACGAGGGCCGCGCGCCCGGGGGTGCCGTACGGGTCCTCCGCGCCTCCTGACGAGGCCGGAGAACCTCCATCAACCGGTGCAGCCGGGGCGAGGCCGCCAACTCCTCCAGGGTGACCGGACGTCCCTCGGCGTCGGCGATGGGCAGCCGCCAGTTGGGGTACTCGTCCCAGGTGCCCGGCAGGTTCTGCGGGCGGCGGTCGCCGACCGTGTCGGGCAGCCAGACCCCGGCCATCCGGGCCGGGGTGCTCAGCAGGAAGCGGTGGACGGCGCGGACGGCCGCCTCCTCGTCACCGCCGCCCTCGGGGAGCATGCCGAGCCGGGAGAGCAGGCCGAGCCACTCCGCGGTGTCGGCGCCGTCCTCGGTGCGCTCCTGCTCCAGCGGACGGGTGAGCAGGCCGAGTCGGTGGCGCAGCGTCACGTGATCGCCGGTCAGCCGGGCGGCGGTGGAGGGCAGATCGTGGGTGGTGGCGGTGGCCAGGCAGTCCTCGCGCCACTCCTCGGGGGCCAGCGGGCGGCCGGTGCCCGACCAGTCCCGTTCGAACCAGAGCACGGAGGTGCCGAGGACGCCGCGGCGGGCGAGCGCTTCACGGACGCCCGGCTCGACGGTGCCGAGGTCCTCCCCCATGACGACCGCGCCCGCCAGGTGGGCCTCCAGGACGAGGACGGCGAGCATCGCCTCGGCGTCGTGGCTCACGTAGGTGCCCTCGGTGGGCGGGCGCCCCTCGGGCACCCACCAGAGCCGGAACAGACCCATCACGTGGTCGATGCGCAGGGCACCGGCCCGGCGCAGGAGCCCGCGCAGCAGACCGCGGTACGGGGCGTAGCCGGACGCGGCCAGCGCGTCGGGGCGCCAGGGCGGCAGCCCCCAGTCCTGACCGCGTGCGTTGAAGGCGTCCGGGGGTGCGCCGACGGACATGCCGTGCGCGAAGGCGTCCTGCTGGGCCCAGGTGTCGGCGCCGCCGGGGTGCACGCCGACGGCGAGGTCGTGGACGATCCCGACGGCCATCCCGGCGTCCCGGGCGGCATGCTGCGCTTCGGCGAGCTGAGTGTCGGTCAGCCAGGCGAGCCGGCAGTGGAAGTCGACCCGGTCGAGCAGTTCGGTGCGGGCGCGGGCGGTCACCTTGGAGCGGGGGTCGCGCAGGCCGGCCGGCCAGGCGTGCCAGTCGGAGCCGTGCACCTCGGCGAGGGCGCACCACAGGGCGTGGTCCTCCAGGGCCTGTCCCTGTTCGGCGAGGAAGTCGCAGTAGGCGGCTCGGCGGCCGGGCGTGAGGGGCACCTCGACGAGATGGGCCAGGGCCTGCCGCTTGAGCCGCCAGACGGCGTCGCGGTCGATCAGGGCGCCCTTGTTGAGGACGGCGTCGCTCAGCTCGCCGCCCCGGCGGCGCAGATCGTCCAGGACGGCGTGGTCGGCCACGTGTCCGTACTCCGGGACCGACTCGATGCGCAGATGCACGGGATCGGGGAAGCGCCGCGAGGACGGGCGGTAGGGCGAGGGGTCGGTGGGGTCGCCCAGGACCGCGGCGTGCAGCGGGTTGATCTGGACGAAGCCGGCGCCCAGGGAACGACCGGACCAGGCGGCGAGATCGGCGAGGTCGCCGAGGTCGCCCATGCCCCAGGAGCGTGCGGAGAGCAGGGAGTAGAGCTGGACGAGGAAGCCGTGGCTGCGGGCGGGCGGCTGCGGGACGCGGGCCGGGGCGACGACGAGCGTGCAGGACTCGGCCGGCTTCTCCGGGGCCCGGACGGTCAGCCGGTGCACGCCGAGCGGCGGTTCGGTCCACCAGCCGGGCACGGGCGCACGTCCGGCCGGACCGGGTGCGCCGCCCTCTTCCGGGCCGGGTGCGCCGTCCGTCGGATCAGGCGTGCCGGCCATTTCCGGGCCGGGTGCGCCGACTGCCGGGCCAGGCGCGTCGGAAACGGCCGGATCCGTATCCCCGGCGGGGGTCCGCATCAGGGGCGGCGGGGACGCGGCGGCCTCCTCGGGCCGGACGGTCAGCTCCGTGCCGGGCGGCAGCGCGGTCAGGGCGGGGGGCAGCGGCTCCCCGGTCCACACCACCAGCGTGGGCGGGAGCAGCCGGGAGCCGGCCGCGTGGTCGGCGGCGGCGAGCGCCTCCCGTACCGCCTCGGGGGTGGCGGCGTCGACACCGAGCGCGGCGAGCACCGCGACGACCGTGCCGTCGGGTACGGACACCGTGGCGTCGGCGGACGGGGAGTAGGAGGTGGCGACGCCGTGCAGTGCGGCGAGCCGGGACAAGCCCATTCAGACTCCTGGGGACTCCATGCCCCAAGCACTGCCGGACGTGGCCGGCTCGCTGGTCAGCGGGGCGAGGACGGCGAGCGGGGGCTCGCTGGTCAGTGGCGTGGCGTCGGCGAGCGGCGGCTCGCTGGTCAGGGGTATGGCGTCGGCGAGCGGCGCTTCGCTGGTCAGCGGGCCGGGGGCGGTGGCAGGGCATGCGCTGATCAGCGGGGCGGGTCCCGGTACCTGTTTGGGCAGGGCTGAGTGCAGGAGCTGTGCTGCAGCGGGCATGGTGGCCTCCTGGCCGTTGAGAACAGGACACAGCAGGCCTACCCAGCGGACGCGTCCGCAGACGTAGGCGTTATGACAACGAGTTCAACGTGCTCTGGGTCACAATCCGTTCCCGGGAGGCCGGTTACCCGCAAGACGTCCGCCATTTTCGGCCATTCGGCGCCATCTTTCGCGTGAGATGACGGTGCGGAGGCACCGCCCACCCCACCCCCCACTTCGGACATTTGCACCACAACGACCACACACATTGACACCCTCACGCGCGGAATGGTGGGCTCGGAGCCCACCGGTGGGAGCAGCGGCCTCATCGCGGGTGAGGTCGGAATCCCGGGTGAGGCCGAAGGGGAGAACGCGCATGCAGCTCAGGCGCAGGAAGCATGCGGCGGCCGTCGCCGTGGCCGTGCTCGGCGGTCTGCTCTCCGCGGGAGCCCCGTCCGCCTTCGCCGCCCCTCCGGTGCCCGACAAGCCCGCCGCCGGCACCCCCGACCGCACGGCCGGTGCGACACCGCCCTCCGTCTGGCCCCGGCCGCAGAGCATCAGGTCCGCCGGATCCGCGGTCCCCCTCTCCGGCGAGGTCACGCTCGTCACCGACGCGAAGGCCGATCCGTACGCGGTCACCGCCCTCCGCGACATCCTGCGCGACGCCGGGGTGCGGACCGTCCACGAGGCCCTGCCGGGCAGCGGTCCGGTCATCCGGCTCGGCGGCGAAGCGGCGGTGGACGCGCTGCGCACACTGCGCGCCCCCGACCGCGCCGACCTGCCCGTCGGCGGCTACCGGATCGCGGTCGGCCGGGTCGCGGGCCGGGACACCGTCGCCGTGGACGGCCTCGGTGACGACGGGCTGTTCCACGGGGTGCAGACCCTGCGCCAGCTGATCGGGGGCGGCGAAATCGCCGGGGTCACCATCCGCGACTGGCCGTCCGCCGCCGTGCGCGGGATGACCGAGGGGTTCTACGGACAGCCCTGGACGCAGGAGGAACGGCTCGCCCAGATCGGCTTCATGGGCCGCACGAAGCAGAACAGGTATCTGTACGCGGCGGGCGACGACCCCTACCGTCAGGCCCGCTGGCGCGACCCGTACCCGGCCGGCCGGCGGGCCGACTTCCGCGCGCTGGCCGAACGGGCCGCCGCCGAGCACGTGACGCTGGGCTGGGCCGTGGCTCCCGGCCAGTCGATGTGCCTGTCGTCGGAGCGCGACGTGAAGGCGCTGACGAAGAAGATCGACGCGATGTGGGCGCTGGGAGTGCGGGTATTCCAGGTGCAGTTCCAGGACGTCAGCTACAGCGAGTGGCACTGCTCGGCCGACGCCGCGACCTTCGGCAACGGCCCGCAGGCGGCCGCCAGGGCGCAGGCCCGCGTCGTGAGCGAGGTGGCGCGGCACCTCGCGGACCGCCACCCGGGTTCGCAGCCGCTGTCGATGATGCCGACGGAGTTCTACCAGGACGGCGCGACCGACTACCGCACGGCGCTCGCCAAGGCACTCGACGACCGGGTGGAGATCGCCTGGACCGGTGTCGGCGTCGTGCCGAGGACCATCACCGGCGGCGAACTGGCCGGGGCCCGCGCCACGTTCCGCCATCCGCTGGTCACGATGGACAACTACCCGGTCAACGACTACGCGCAGGACCGGATCTTCCTCGGCCCCTACACCGGCCGCGACCCGGCCGTCGCCATCGGCTCGGCGGCACTGCTGGCCAATGCCATGGAGCAGCCGTCCGCGTCCCGGATCCCGCTGTTCACCGCGGCCGACTTCGCCTGGAACGCGAAGGGGTACCGGGCGCAGGAGTCCTGGCAGGCGGCCATCGACGATCTCGCGGGCGACGACACCGCCGGCCGGGACGCGCTGCTCGCACTGGCCGGCAACAGCACGGCCTCGGTGCTGGGCGGTGACGAGTCGGCCTATCTGAAACCGCTGCTCGCCGCTTTCTGGAAGACCCGCGCGGGGACCGACGCGGTGGCGCGCGACGAGGCGGCACGCCGGCTGCGGGCCGCGTTCACCGTGATGCGTGAGGCCCCGCAGCGGCTGACCGGGCTGGCCGGCGGACGGCTCGACGACGAAGTGCGGCCGTGGACCGATCAGCTGTCCCACTACGGCAGGGCGGGTGAGCTGGCGGTAGATCTCCTCCAGGCACAGGCCGAGGGCGACGGCGCGGCCGCATGGCGGGCGTCGCTGGCCCTGGAGCCGGCCGGCAAGGCCGTGAAGTCGAGCGGTGCGACGGTCGGCAAGGGGGTGCTCGGGCCGTTCCTGGACCGGGCGCGCAAGGAGGCCGACGCCTGGACCGGGAAGGACCGCGACAACGGCAAGGTGACCGAGGCCCAGGGCAGCTACACGGTGCGGCTGAGCCTGGCCCGTCCGCTGGCGGCCGTCACCGCGATGACCGTGCCTGCCGACGGGGGCCCGGAGGCCGAGGCGACGGTCCAGGCCCATGTGCCGGGCGAGGGCTGGCACAGCCTCGCCACCGTGCCGGCGAGCGGCTGGACCCAGGCACGGGGGCAGGGCCTGCGGGCCGACGCCGTCCGGATCAGCTGGCAGACCGCCACCCCCTCGGTCACCGGCGCACCGCCCCTGATCATCCCTCCGCTCGCGGGTGCGGCCCCGTCCGCCGGGACGGCGCCCCGGGTGCGCGCGCTCGTGCCGTGGTTCGAGGACGAGCCCGCCGCCCGGCTCGACCTGGCCCGCGGAGTGACGGACGCCGAGATCGGCGGCGAGCCGCAGCAGGTCGAGGCACGGCTCTCGCCCGGCCGCCCGGCGGAGGTGCGGGGCGCGCTCACCGCGAAGGCCCCCGCGGGCATCAAGGTGCGGGTGCCCGATCGGACGACCGTCCAGCGCGGCTCCCGCACCGACGTGCCGGTGGAGATCACCGTTTCCGCGAACACCCCGGCGGGCGAGTACGAGGTGCCGTTCTCCTTCGGCGCCGAGGAGACCACGCTGACCGTCCGGGCCTTCCCGCGCACCGCGGGTCCCGATCTGCTGCGCACAGCCACTGCCTCATCCTCGGGCGACGAGACGGCGGACTTCCCGGCGTCCGCCGCGTCCGACGGCGACCCGGAGACCCGCTGGTCCTCACCGGCCGAGGACGGCGCCTGGTGGCAGGCGGAACTGCCCGCCCCGGTCCGGCTCGGACAGGTGGTGCTGGACTGGCAGGACGCGTACGCCTCCCGCTACCGCGTCCAGGTCTCCACCGACGGCCGCACCTGGCGCACGGCGGCCACCGTGCGGGACGGCGGGGGCGGCCACGAATCTGTCCGGATGGACGCGAAGGACACCCGGTTCATCAGGATCCAGGGCGACGCGCGGGCCACGCAGTACGGGTACTCGCTCTGGTCCGTCCAGGCGTACGCCGTGGCGGACCCGGACAAGTAGCGCGAGCCCGCACGTCCGCGGGCCGGGGCGTGTCCCTGACACCCAGGTGGTTCATCACCCTTGCCCGGATCGATTTCCGCCAGCTATTCACTCAGTACATATATCGAGTATATAGTCGCCGCCATGAGCATCCGCCACGTCCTGCTGGGTCTCCTCGCCGGGGGTTCCAGCCATGGCTACGACCTCAAACGGCGGTACGACGAACTCTTTCCGCAGGCGCGCCCCCTGGCGTACGGGCAGGTCTACACGACCTTGCAGCGCCTGGTGCGTGACGATCTGGCCACCGTGGAGGGCACCGATTCCGACGGCGGCCCCGAGCGCACCCTCTACCGCTCCACGACCGAGGGATCGCGCGAACTCGCCAAGTGGGCGGACGAGATCAGTCCGCCCGCTCCGTTCGTGACGAACGAGATCTTCGCCAAGGTCGTCACGTCGATCCTCGTCGCGGCCGCCACCGGCGGCGACCGCACGTCGTACGCAGCCGGGTACCTCCAGGGCCAGCGCGCCGCCCACATGGCGCGCATGCACGAACTGACCCAGCTCAAGACCACCCCGGGGGCCGATCTCAGCACGGTGCTCTCGGCCGACTACGCCCTGGCCCATCTGGACGCCGACGTGCGGTGGATGACCACCACGACAGCCCGTCTCGCCACCCTGACCGCGGAGGTCGACGCCGTATGAACACGCAAGCCGAGCAGCACACCCGGGCCACGGCGCCCCTGCTCACTGCCACCGGCCTGAAGAAGCGGTACGGGAGGTCGGAGGCGCTGCGCGGGGCCTCGGTCGACCTCCACGCGGGCGAGATCCTCGCCGTCACCGGAGCCAGCGGCAGCGGGAAGTCGACGCTGCTGCACTGCATGGCCGGCATCGTCCGTCCGGACGAGGGCACGGTCTCGTACGGACCGGAACAGCTCGACCGGTTGCCGGAGGCGCGCCTCAGTGAGCTGCGGCGCACCGACTTCGGTGTGGTGTTCCAGTTCGGACAGCTGATCCCGGAGCTCACCGTGCTCGACAACGTGGCACTGCCCATCCTGCTCGCGGGGACGGCCCGTGCCGAGGCTCAGGCGCGGGCGGACGAGTGGCTGGAGCGCTTCGGGGTGCGCGGACAGCGCGGTCTGCGGCCCGGCGAGCTGAGTGGCGGGCAGAGCCAGCGGGTCGCGCTGGCACGGGCGTTGGTGACGGCGCCGAAGGCCGTCTTCGCGGACGAGCCGACCGGCGCCCTCGACTCACTCGCCGGGGAACAGGTGATGACCGCTCTGGTGCACACCGCCCGCGAGTCCGGCACCGCGGTGCTGCTGATCACGCACGACGCACAGATCGCCGCGTACGCGGACCGGGAGGTATGGCTGCGGGACGGGGCCGTGCACTCCGGCGCGGACCGGTTCACCGTCCAGGAGGCCGCTCACCATGAAGGCTGACGCCCGCATCGCCTGGGTCCTCACACGCGGCTCCGACCGTCGTGAGTGGTGGCGTATCTCGCTCACCGCGGTGGGCGCCCTGCTCGCCACGGGCTTCGCCCTCGCGGCGGTCGCGGTGGCGGCAGTGTCCGGGCAGGTGTCGATCCCGTTCGCACACGGCCTGCTGAACCAACCCGGCCAGCGCGCCGGTGTGGTGCTCACGCTGCTGCTCCTGCTCATCCCGGTGTTCGGCCTCCTCAGCCAGTGCGTCCGGATCGGCGCCGTGCACCGCGACCGGCGGATGGCGGGGCTGCGGCTCGCCGGGGCGTCACCCGGCCAGGTGCGGCGCATCGCCGCGCTGGAGTCGTCGTTGGCGTGCCTGGCCGGTTCGGCCGTCGGATTCCTCGTCTTCGCCGTGCTCCTCGCAGGCTCCGGCCGCACGACGTCGCCACTGACGTGGGTGGTGTTCGTGCTGGTCGTTCTCGCCGTGCCGGTGGTCGCCGCGCTGGTGAGCGCGTTCACACTGCGCCGGGTGGTCGCCTCACCCCTCGGCTGGGTACGCCGGGTGCGGCCCGGGGGCGGCCGGCCGCGCACGGGCCGGGTCCTGATCCTCGTGGCGACGATCGCCGCGGTGGGCGCGCTGCTCGTCCTCAGGGACAGCCGCATGGTCACGCTGCCGGTCTTCGCCGCGGTGCTGCTCATCGGAGTGGGCACTCTGTGGGCAGCCGGGGCATCGGCCGCCTTCCTGGGGCGACGGCTGACGGAGCGTGCGAAGAGCCCCGCGGTACTGATCGCCGCGGGCCGCCTCCGGGACGACCCGTGGGCCGCCTCGCGCGCCCATGCCGCACTGCTGCTGGTGACAGTCGTCGGCGTCGGCTTCGTAGGCGTACGGGACGTCATGCTCGACCAGCTGCACGACCCGGGTCGCCACGCGCCGGAAAGCCTCGATTTCTACACCACCGGCCTCGACCTCACCGGGGCCGCTGTCCTGGTGGCCCTGCTCATCAGTCTCCTCGGCCTCGCCGTGGGCACCGCGGAGTCCCTCGCCACCCGCCGCAGGGGTCTCGCCGCCCAAGCCGCGGCGGGGGTGCCGCAAGCGGTGCTGGCCCGAACTCTCCTCCTGGAGACCGCGCTCCCGCTCGCCCCCGCGGTCCTGCTCGCGGGCGTCGGCGGCATGGCGGTACACCTCTGGTACGCCGCCGGTGTCGCCCCGGGCACCGCTCCGTCGTTGCTCCCCCTGCTGGTGCCCGTGGGGGTGTACGCCGCCTGTCTGCTGGCCGCCGCGACGTCCCTGCCGCTGCTGCGGCGCATGACGCACCCCTCGGAGCTGCGGTTCTCCTAGGACCCGCGCTCCGCGAGCCCTTCTACCCCGGACGTGGAAGCCCGGATCGTCAGGCTGAGATGCCGTCGATCCGGGCCATCGCGTCGTCCGCTCCGAACGGTTGCAAGTAGGGCAGCCAGCGCGGGTCGCGGTGGCCCGTGCCGATGATCCGCCAGGCGAGTCCGGTCGGCGGGGCGGGCTGCTGGTGCAGCCGCCAGCCGAGTTCGGGCAGATGGCGGTCGGCCTTGACGTGGTTGCAGCGGCGGCACGCCGCCACCACGTTCTCCCAGGCGTGCTGTCCGCCGCGGCTGCGCGGAATGACGTGGTCGACGCTGGTCGCGGCGGCGCCGCAGTACATGCAGCGGCCGCCGTCCCTGGCGAAGAGCGCCCGGCGGGTCAGCGGGACGGGGCCCCGATAGGGGACGCGCACGAACCGCTTCAGGCGGACGACGCTCGGTGCCGGGACGGCACGGGTGGCACTGTGCATGAAGGCGCCGGACTCCTCGAGGCAGATGGCCTTGTTCTCGAGGACGAGGACGAGCGCGCGGCGGAGCGGTACGACGCCGAGCGGCTCGTACGACGCGTTGAGAACCAGGACATGCGGCACGGTTGATGCCTCCTTGTACGCCGGCGGCGCGTGGCTCGCGCCGGGACGATCCGATCTCAGTCTCTCCTCAGGCCTGGTCGAAGCGCCACCACGTCCAGGTAACGGGCCGGAAGGATTTTGCCCGGCCCGAGCCGTCCACACGTACGGAAGAGCACCGGAACAGGCTCTTCCGCGGGCCCTGCCGCCACCGCCTCACCCGGTGTGCGATCGGCCACACGCCCTGCCGTTGACCGGATCCTTTACCTGTTGCGTATCCCCGGGTGAGACGCGTCTCTCCCCCCGGTCACGGCAACGGAGCACCCGCGCTGCCCCGTTAGTGTGGTTGGTCAGCGCTCGCCCAACTGGAGGTCCCGCCGTGTCCCTGTCCGCCCTGTTGGCAGCAGCTCCGTCTCCCGAGCCGGGCGGCTCGCTGGACGAAGCCGCGAAGCAGGCAGGCAATGCCGCGGGCTGGGTGGAGCAGAACTGGTCCACCTGGCTGAACACCGGTCTTCGGATCCTGCTCATCGCGGCCATCGCGATCCTGTTGCGCATCGCGGTCCGCCGGGCCCTGACCAAACTCATCGAACGCATGAACCGCAGCGCCCAGGCGGTGGAGGGCACCGCTCTCGGCGGACTGCTCGTCAACGCGGAGCGGCGCCGCCAGCGCTCGGAGGCGATCGGTTCGGTGCTCCGTTCGGTCGCCTCGTTCCTGATCCTCGGCACCGGCGCCCTGATGATCCTGGGCGCCTTCCAGATCAACCTGGCCCCGCTGCTGGCCTCCGCGGGGGTCGCCGGGGTGGCGCTCGGCTTCGGTGCCCGCAATCTGGTCACCGACTTCCTCTCCGGTGTCTTCATGATCCTGGAGGACCAGTACGGCGTCGGCGACACCATCGACGCGGGCGTCGCATCCGGTGAGGTCATCGAGGTCGGTCTGCGGGTCACCAAGCTGCGGGGCGACAACGGCGAGATCTGGTACGTCCGCAACGGCGAGGTGAAGCGGATCGGCAACCTCAGCCAGGGCTGGTCGACCGCGGGCGTCGATGTGCAGGTACGCCCCACGGAGGACCTCGCCCGGGTCGGCGAGATCATCACCGAGGCCGCCCAGCAGATGACCAAGGAGGACCCGTGGACCGAGCGTCTGTGGGGTCCGGTGGAGATCCTGGGCCTGGACACGGTGCTGCTGGACTCGATGACGGTCCGGGTGAGCGCGAAGACGATGCCGGGCAAGGCCCTGGGCGTGGAGCGCGAGCTGCGCTGGCGCATCAAGCGGGCCTTCGACGAGGCGGGCATCCGCATGGTCGCCGGCCTCCCGGCCCAGCCGGACGAGCCCTCGGCCGCCGACCCGACGGCCGCCATGGCGGCTCCCTCCGCCTACGCCTCGGCCACCTCGCCGCAGTCCATGGCCACGACCCCGATAGTCCAGCCGCCGAACATCTCCAAGTAGCACCCGGCCGCGGCACCGCGGCGATTTAATCGAGGGGCACCCGCAGGAGGCCGCGGGTGCCCCTCACGCGCGTGCAGGTAACGCTTTGGTTGCCACCGCGGTGCGCACCATTGACGCCCCGGCGACGCGCACCCTACGGTCCTCTCACCGAATAGGAAACTTTCCTAACAGAGAGCGGGTGCAGTCATCATGGCCAGAACCACACCGGGTACCCCCCGTGTTCTGCGGGCCATGAACGACCGCGCCGCCCTCGATCTGCTGCTGGAGCACGGCCCTCTCTCACGGACCAGGATCGGGAAGCTGACCGGGCTGTCGAAGCCCACCGCCTCCCAGCTGCTGGCCAGGCTGGAGGCGGCCGGTCTCGTCGTCGCCACCGGGACCGCGGCCGGGCGGCCGGGCCCCAACGCCCAGCTGTACGCCGTCAACGCCGCCGCCGCCCATGTGGCGGGGCTCGACGTGAACGCCCAGCGGATCATCGCCGCCGTCGCCGATGTGACGGGCCGGACGGTCGGGGAGTTCGAGCTGCGGACGCCGGGGCGGCGCGCCGACAGCGTGGTGCGTCAGGTGACCGAGGCACTGGACGGGGCGGTCAAGGACGCCGGGCTGACCCGGTCCGACGTGCACCGGCTCGTCATCGGCACGCCGGGCGCCTTCGACCCGGGCACCGGCCGGCTGCGCTACGCCTCGCACCTTCCTGGCTGGCACTCCCCCACCCTGCTGGACGAGCTGGCGGCCTTCCTGCCGATGCCGGTCGAGTACGAGAACGACGTGAACCTCGTCGCGGTGGCCGAACAGCGGCTCGGCGCGGCACGTGGGCACGAGGACTTCGTCCTGCTGTGGAACGAGGAGGGCCTCGGCGCCGCCCTCGTCATCAACGGCCGGCTGCACCGCGGGTTCACCGGCGGCGCCGGTGAGGTCGGCTTCCTGCCGGTGCCGGGCGCCCCGCTGGTCCGCCAGGTGACCAAGGCCAACTCGGGCGGCTTCCAGGAACTGGCCGGCGCCCAGGTGCTCGCCAGGCTGGCGCGTGAGCTCGGGATCGACGACGAGGCCGTACGCGGTACGGGCACCCACCACGAGATCGCCGCCGCTCTGGTGGGCCGGGCGGCAGAGGCCGTGGAGGACGGCGGGAGCGGACCGTACAGCGCCCTGCTCGACCGGTTCGCCACCGGTCTCGCGACCGGCCTCGCCTCCATGGTCGCCGTTCTCGACCCCGAGGTCGTCGTGCTGTCCGGAGAGCTGATCTCGCGCGGCGGGGAGCCGCTGCGCAGCCGGGTGGCGGCCGAACTCACCGAACTCGCGGCCTCCCGACCGCGGCTGATCGCCGGTGACGTGACCCACCGGCCCGTACTGCGCGGCGCACTGGAGAGCGCGCTCGCCACCACGCGCGACGAAGTGTTCGACACCTCGCGCTGACACCGCCCTTCACCGCTTCCCTTCCCCGTACACCTCCTTCCCCGTCCCAACCCTTCATCGGGAGACACCACCATGTCCGGAAACCGCCGGAAGCCGGCCGTCGCACTCGCCGCGACCGCCGCGATAGCCCTGTTCGCCTCCGCCTGTACCGGGCAGAGCAGCTCCGGTGCCAGTGATGACGCGTCCAAGGAGACGACCATCAACTTCTGGCACGGCTGGAGTGCCCCGGGCGAGGTCAAGGGAATCCGGGCGACGGTCGCCGCCTTCGAGAAGGCGCACCCCAACATCCATGTGAAGGTCGTCGGCAACATGACGGACGACAAGATCAACCAGGCGCTGCGCGCGGGCGGTTCGAAGGCTCCGGACGTCGTCTCGTCGTTCACCACGAACAACGTGGGCAAGTTCTGCAGGTCGAAGGCGTTCGTCGACCTCAACCCGTTCCTGAAGAAGGACGGGATCGACGCGGACGCGACCTTCCCGAAGGCGATGAACGAGTACACGCAGTTCGACGGCGTGCGCTGCACGGTGCCACTGCTCGGCGACGCGTACGGCCTCTACTACAACAAGGACGCGTTCGAGGCGGCCGGCATCACGAGCCCGCCGAAGACCTGGACCGAGTTCGCCGCCGACGCCAAGAAGCTCACGAAGAGCAAGGGCGACTCGTACGACCAGCTCGGCTTCATGCCGAACTACCACGGCTACGAGTCGACGACCGAGCACTACCTCGGTGGCTGGAACCCGACCTACTTCGACGCGGACGGCAAGTCGAACATCGCCAAGGACCCGGCCTTCACCGACATGCTCACCACCCAGAAGAAGCTGGTGGACTCCCTCGGCGGCTACCGGAAGCTGGAGAAGTTCCGCACCGGATTCGGTGACGAGTGGGGCGCCAAGCACCCGTTCCACACCGGCCAGGTGGCCATGCAGCTGGACGGTGAGTGGCGGCTCGGCATGGCCGAGGACACCAAGCCGAAGTTCGAGATCGGCGTGGCCCCGATGCCGGTCGCCGACAACGAGGCCGACACCTACGGCAAGGGATATCTGACCGGCACCATCGCCGGTATCGCCGCCACCTCCACGAAGCAGAACGCGGCGTGGGAGCTGGTGAAGTTCATGACGACCGACACCGACGCGGTCGTCGACTTCGCCAACGCCATCCACAACGTGCCGTCCACGCTGGCCGCGCTGAAGTCGCCGAAGCTGAAGTACGACCCGCGCTTCAAGACCTTCCTGGACATCGCGGCCAACCCGCAGTCCACCACCACCCCGCCCTCGGTGAACGGCGGCGCGTACCTGACGTCTCTGCAGAACCTCGGCTTCGACGTCGAGAAGGGCACCCAGAAGGATCTTCAGGCCGGTCTGGAGAAGACCGCCAAGGAGATCGACGCGGCGATCGACCAGGCGAAGTAGAGCCGGCGCGATGAGCACGTACACACTCCGTTCCAAGCGCCGCCGCTCGGCGCTCCGGACGGCGGCCTTCATGTCGCCGTGGCTGATCGGGTTCTGCGTCTTCTTCGCCTACCCGCTGATCTCCACGCTCTACTTCTCCTTCACCAGCTACGACGGTTTCTCGGCCCCCGAGTTCAGCGGTCTGAAGAACTGGTCCTTCGTCTTCAACGACTACCCGCTGTTCTGGCCGGCCCTGCGCAACACACTGTGGCTGGTCGTGGTCATGGTGACCTGCCGGGTGGTCTTCGGACTGGGCATCGGCATGCTGATCACCAGGATCAAGACGGGCACCGGGGTCTTCCGGACGCTCTTCTACCTGCCGTACCTGGCCCCGCCGGTCGCCGCGACCCTGGGCTTCGTCTTCCTCCTCAACCCCGGCACCGGACCGGTCAACTCGATCCTCGGCGAGCTCGGGCTGCCGACCCCGGGCTGGTTCACCGACGCCGCCTGGTCCAAGCCGGCGCTGACGGCCCTCGCGGTGTGGGGGGTGGGCGACCTGATGGTGATCTTCATGGCCGCGCTCCTGGACGTACCGAAGGAGCAGTACGAGGCCGCGGAGCTGGACGGGGCGTCCTCGTACCAGCGGTTCCGGTTGGTCACACTGCCGAACATCTCGCCGATCATCCTGTTCGCGGTGGTCACCGGGATCATCCAGACGATGCAGTACTACACCCAGCCGCTGGTGGCCGGGAAGGTCGCGTCCGGCGTCATGGGCGGCTCCGGGCAGCAGTTCGAGCCCGGATATCCCGACAAGTCGACACTGACGCTTCCGCAGCTGGTCTACAACCTCGGTTTCCAGCGCTTCGACTACGGCTCCGCCTGTGTGGTCGCGCTCGTTCTCTTCGTGCTCGCCATGGCGTTCACCGCACTGCTGATGCGGCGCCGCAGCGGACTGATCCAGGCAGGTGAGTGACGTGGCGCAGGTTCTCGATCCCCCGAAGGCCGCCGGTCCGGTGAGTGACCCCGTCACCCCGGCCGAGCGCGTCGCACGCCGCAAGGCGCTGCTGCACTGGATCGGTGTGCACTCGCTCGGCGTCGCCGCCGCACTCTTCTTCGTGCTGCCGTTCGTCTTCCTCCTCCTCACCTCCCTGATGAGCGACCAGCAGGCACTGACCCGTGATCTGTGGCCGCACCCCTTCGAGTGGAGCAACTACAGGGAGGTGTTCGACACCCCGGGCTTTCTGACCTGGTGGCGGAACACCCTGCTGTACGCGGGAGTGGGCACCGTCCTCACGGTGGTGTCCTCGCTGCCCGTGGCGTACGCGCTCGCCAAGTTCCACTTCCGCGGGCGGCATCTGTCGCTGATGCTCGTCATCTCGATGATGATGCTGCCTCCGCAGGTCGTCGTGATCCCGATGTACCTGTTCTGGGCGAAGCAGCTGGACATGTCCGGCACGCTCTGGCCGCTGATCATCCCGATGGCGTTCGGTGACGCGTTCTCCATCTTCCTGCTGCGGCAGTTCCTGCTGACCATCCCGAACGAGTACCTCGACGCCGCGAAGGTCGACGGCTGCGGTGAACTGCGCACCCTGCTGCGCGTCGTGATACCGATGGCCAGGCCCGGCATCGCCGCCGTCGCCCTCTTCCAGTTCTTCTACGCCTGGAACGACTACTTCGGACCGCAGATCTACGCCTCGGAGAACCCGGGCGCCTGGACACTGAGTTATGGACTGGAGTCCTTCAAGGGCGCACACCACACCGACTGGAACCTGACCATGGCCGCGACCGTTCTGGTCATGGCCCCTGTGATCGTCGTCTTCTTCTTCGCACAGAAGGCCTTTGTCGAGGGCGTCACACTGACCGGAGTAAAGGGCTGATTCATGAAGCTCGCAGTAGTGGGTGGCGGGTCCACCTACACACCTGAACTGATCGACGGTTTCGCACGGCTGCGGGACACCCTGCCGGTCGAGGAGCTGGTCCTCGTCGACCCGGCGGCCGACCGGCTCGAACTCGTCGGCGGTCTCGCCAGGCGGATCTTCGCCAGGCAGGGGCACCCGGGGAAGATCATCACCACCTCGGACGTCGACGCGGGCGTCGCCGACGCCGACGCCGTCCTGCTCCAACTGCGCGTGGGCGGCCAGGCCGCCCGCAACAAGGACGAGACCTGGCCCCTGGAGTGCGGCTGCATCGGCCAGGAGACCACCGGCGCCGGCGGCCTCGCCAAGGCCATGCGCACCGTCCCCGTCGTCCTGGACATCGCCGAGCGGGTCCGGCGCACCAATCCGGACGCGTGGATCATCGACTTCACCAACCCGGTCGGCATCGTGACCCGGGCGCTGCTCCAGGCCGGTCACAAGGCCGTCGGCCTGTGCAACGTGGCGATCGGCTTCCAGCGCAAGTTCGCCCGGCTGCTGGACGTGACGCCGGGCGAGGTGCACCTCGACCACGTCGGGCTGAACCACCTGACGTGGGAGCTCGGCGTGCGCATCGGCGGCCCCGACGGCGAGAACGTCCTGCCGCGGCTGATCTCCGAGCACGGCGACACGATCGCGGCCGACCTGCGCATGCCGCGGGAGATCGTGGACCGCCTCGGCGTCGTCCCCTCGTACTACCTGCGCTACTTCTACGCGCACGACCAGGTCGTACGGGAGCTCGGCACCAAGCCGTCGCGGGCCGCCGAGGTCGCCGCGATGGAGAAGGAGCTGCTCGCCATGTACGGCGATCCCGCGCTGGACGAGAAGCCCGCACTGCTGGCCAAGCGCGGCGGGGCCTTCTACTCGGAGGCTGCCGTCGACCTGGCGGCCTCGCTGCTGGGCGGCGGCGGATCCCCGCACCAGGTCGTCAACACGTACAACAGGGGGACGCTGCCGTTCCTGCCGGACGACGCGGTGATCGAGGTACAGGCGAAGGTCGACGGGAGCGGCGCGACGCCCCTCGCCGTGCCCCGGCTCGACCCGCTCTACGCCGGACTGATCGGCAATGTGACGGCGTACGAGGACCTCGCGCTCCAGGCCGCGCTGCGCGGTGGCCGCGACCGGGTGTTCAAGGCCCTGCTCGCGCACCCCCTGATCGGCCAGTTCGAGTACGCGGAGGCGCTCACCGACAAGCTGATCGCGCACAACCGGGAGCACTTCGCGTGGGCGTGAAAGGCACGGTCCTCGCGATCGACGCGGGGAACAGCAAGACCGATGTGGCACTCATCGGTGCGGACGGCACCCTGCTGTCCACGGCCCGCGGCGGCGGCTTCCAGCCGCCCCTGGTCGGAATCTCCACGGCCGTGGACGCGCTGGGCGCGGCCGTGGAACAGGCCCTGGACTCGGCCGGGGTGGGCACCGGGGCGGTGGCGCACGTGTCGGCGTGCCTCGCCAACGCCGATCTGCCGGTCGAGGAGGAGCAGCTGACCGAGGCCCTCGGCGCCCGCGGCTGGGGCCGCACGGTGGAGGTGCGCAACGACACCTTCGCGATCCTGCGCGCCGGGGTCGACGAGCCGCGTGGGGTGGCCGTGGTGTGCGGTGCGGGGATCAACTGCGTCGGCATGGTGCCGGACGGGCGGACCGCCCGCTTCCCGGCCATCGGCAGGATCTCCGGTGACTGGGGCGGCGGTTCGGGGCTGGCCGAGGAGGCGATGTGGTACGCCGCGCGCGCCGAGGACGGCCGCGGTGAGCCGACCGAGCTGGCCCGGGCGCTGCCCGGTCACTTCGGGCTCGGCTCGATGTACGCGCTGATAGAGGCGCTGCACCTGGGCCGGATCGCGTACGAGCGGCGGCACGAGCTGACCCCGGTGCTGTTCGCGGTCGGCGCGGCAGGCGACGCGGTGGCGCACGGGCTGGTGGACCGGCTGGCCCAGGAGGTCGTGGCCATGGCCTCGGTCGCGCTCTCCCGCCTGGGCCTGCTCGGCGAGCAGGCGCCGGTCGTGCTGGGCGGCAGCGTGCTGGCGGCGCGCCATCCGCAGCTGGACGACCGGATCGCCGAACTCCTCGCCGTCAGGGCCCCGAAGGCGGTGGTGCGGGTGGTGACGGAGTCCCCGGTGCTGGGCGCGGGGCTGCTGGGTCTGGACCACACGGGCGCGGCGCACGAGGTGCACGACAGGCTGCGGTCGCAGTACGCCTGACTTCCTGTGACATCGGTGGGTATCAGGGGCGTCCCGTAGCCTTCGTGCAACGGGGCGTCCCTTCCGTAAGGGAACCGATCAGCTGCCACGGACGTGTTCATGGATGGGGAGATCGGTCTGCTTCGGGGGAATGCGCCGTCGATCGTCTTGATCGATGACGTCGACCTTGATCGAATGCTGTTGACTGCAGTTGATTGCGTTCATGGACCGGTGCAGGATCCAGGCGTTCCTTGTGTGGATGTCGGTCCCTGCGGCCATACTTCTGGCCGGGTACCAGTCCCCCGATCGGCCGGGGGGCGGGCCACCGTCAGTGACCGAGGGGGAGGTCAAGTGACATACCCGCCGAATGTGCGCCCGGCGCCGCAACACGCGCCGGGGCAACTGCCCGCGCCGACGGCCGTACCCGTACCGGCGCAGCGCAGTGCCCGCGCGGTGGCGGCCGAACGGCTGCGCGCAGCGGCGACCACCGAACCGGGCCGGCTCCGGATCATCGGGGCCGTACTGGCCCTGCTCGTCGTCGCGTTCGGGGCCGTGACGGCCTTCCAGATCTCCGACCGGGCGGCGGCCGCCGACGACGTGGTCAGGCGCAGTCAGCCGCTGAGCGCGGACGCGGCCAACATCTACCGCTCGCTGGCCGATGCCGACGCGGCGGCGGCGAGCGGCTTCCTGGCCGGTCCGCAGGAACCGCCCGCGGTCCACGAGCAGTACGTGAAGGACATCGACGAGGCCTCCCGGCTGCTGGTGAAGGCCGCGGCCAACACGGACTCCTCGACGGAGTCCGGCCACGAGATCACCACGCTCAACGAGGGACTGCCGCGCTACACCGGGCTGATCGAGCGCGCCCGCGCCAACAACCGGCAGGGCCTGCCGCTGGGCGGCGCCTACCTCCGGTACGCGAACCAGCAGATGGCCGGTGAACTGCTCCCGGCCGCCGAGCGGTTGTACGCGGCGGAGACGGGTCGGCTCGGCAAGGACTACGACTCCGCACGGGCCTGGCCGTACTTCTCGCTCGGCATCGGCGTGATCGCGCTGGCCGTGCTGTTCTGGGCCCAGCGCCGTAACTTCCACCGGACGAACCGGGTGCTCAACCACGGCCTGCTGGCCGCGACGGCGGCGTCCCTGGTGGTCCTGCTGTGGCTGGCCGTCGGGCATTCGGTGGCCCGCTCCGATCTGTCCGACGCCAACACACGCGGGCAGCAGTCCCTGGATGTGCTCAACCGGGCGCGCATCGACTCGCTGAAGGCGCGCGCCAACGAGAACCTCACGGTGGTCGCCCGTGGTGCGGTGCTCACCGCGGACGGCAAGAACGACAAGTACGAGACCGACTACGGCACGGGCATGAAGGCGCTCGGCGAGGAGTTGGGCAAGGCCGCGAAGCTCGCCGACGACACCGAGGGCAGCAAGCCGGTGGCGAACGCCGTCAAGAGCGTCGCCGAGTGGCAGAGCCGGCACCGGACGGCCCGCAAGACCGATGACGGCGGCGACTACGACACCGCGCTGAAGCAGATCATCGGCTCCGGGGACTCGACCGAGGGCTCGACCGGTGAGTCGTTCAACCAGGTGGACAAGGCGCTGCGGCAGGCGCTCGCCCATGAGCAGGAAGAATTCACCCGGGCCGCCGAGGACGGGCGCGGTGCGCTGGGCGGGCTGCCGATCGGCGCGGCCGCCCTGGCCGTACTGGGCGCGGTCGCCGCGATCGTCGGGGTCAACCGCAGGCTCTCGGAGTTCCGGTGACAGGGGGAGCGATGACAGGGAAGGACGAGCCCAGGACGGGAGCCGGGGGGCCCTTGGGCAGACTGCGCGGCTGGGGCGGGGTGACCGCCATGGCCGCGGCCTGCGCGATGACGGCGGCACTGACCCTGCTGCCGCTCTCGCACAGCGGCGGGGACACCTTCGGCACCGAGGTCTCGGGGCTGGGCGCCGCACGGGGTGTACAGACACGGGCCGACAACTGCACGGATCCGGAGGCCAGCCTCCAGCCGTCCGGCGCGGGCGGCGCGACCATAGACCGCATCAAGGCGCGTGGGAAGCTGATCGCCGGCGTCGACCAGAACAGCTTCCAGTGGGGTTACCGCAACCCGGAGACCGGGAATCTCGAAGGCTTCGACATCGATCTGGTGCGGGCCCTCGCCAAGGACATCCTGGGCGACCGCGACGATGTGATCTTCCGGGCGATCCCGACCAACCAGCGGATCGCCGCCCTGGAGAACGACAAGGTCGACGTCGTCGTGCGGACGATGACGATCAACTGCGCCCGGCTCGACCAGGTCTCCTTCTCCACGGCCTACTTCCAGGCCGGGCAGCAGGTACTCGCGCCGAAGGAGTCGGCCATCACCGGGTACAACTCCTCGCTGGCGGGCAAGCGGGTCTGCACCGCGGAGGGCTCCACGGCGTACGAGGCGCTGGAGAAGCAGTCGTTCGGCTCGGTGTTCAAGGACAAGCACGACGGGACCGAAGCCGACGAGGACCTGCTCACCGTCCCCAACCAGTTGGACTGCCTGGTGCGGCTCCAGATGGGCGAGGTCGACGCGATCGTCACGGACAACGCCCTCGCGGCCGGCCAGGCGGCCCAGGACCCGGCCGTTGAGCTCAAGGGCGACAAGCCCTTCACCACCGAGTACTACGGCGTGGCCACGAAGAAGGGCGCCGACGACCTGGTGGCGCGGGTCAACCAGGTGCTGGTCGACTACCGCTCCGGCGGCAAGAACAGCCTCTGGATGCAGTCCTACCGCAACTGGCTGGAGGACGGTCTGCCCGGAATCACGGGGCCGCCGGCGCCCAAATACCGCAGCAACTAGGGCCTGTCCTTCGGATCAGGCGGATCCTGCCGGGCCATGTCCGGCAGGGAGAGCGGAGAGGTGATCGATGGGCGTCGCGGGCCCTTTCCCCAGCTACGCGGCCCGGCCCCCCGGCCCGGTCATGGACCGGGACGAGGCCGACCGTGCGCTGGCCCGGCTCGGTGCGGAGCACGAGGCGATCGAGACCTCGCTCCTCGCCCTGCAGGACCACGCCGGGCGCCGGCTCCTGGAGGGCGCCGACCTCACCGGGGTCACCAGGGAGCGCTGGAGCGCCACCGAGCAGTCGATCACGCTGCTGTGGAACTACTTCGACGCGTACGCGGGGGTGCTGAACGAGGCGCGCGAGGTGCGGGCCCGCCGCCGCCACCCCAACCGGGAGGACCTGGCGGTGCTGACCGAACTGCTGCGCGGCGAGGGCGTCACGGTGGCGCACGCCGCCGCCCGGCCCGACCCGTCGGTCACCGGCCCGGCCAAGCTCTCCGAGCGGTTCACACTGGCCGAGCTGGTCAACCGGATGAACGAGCTGTACGCGCGCTCTCTGGACATGGTCGTCGCCTCCGACTCGGTGTGGTCGGCGATGCCCGCCCGGATAGACCTGCTCGCCGCCGAACTGCGCCGCACCCGCTCGCTCGCGCACTCGGTCGGGGTACGGCCCGGGGAGCACCCGGCGGGTGACGACCTGGAGTCGATCACCCATGAACTGACCACGCTGCGGGTGCAGGTGATCTCCGACCCGCTGGCGTTCTGGCTGCCGGGGCCGGGGAGTTCGGCGCCCGGCGGCGGCCGGCCGGACACCACCCGCTACGACCGGGCGGCGCGGGCGCTGGACGAGGTGCGGCGGGAGATCGAGGCGGTGCTCGCGGTCCGGCAGGACGCCGAGCAGCGGCTGGTCCAGTTGCGTGACGTGCTCTCCCGCGCCGACCGCACCCTGGCCGAGGCCCGGTCGGCGCGCGGCGAGGTGCTGGCGAAGATCGCCGCGTCCGAGGTGCCCGCGGTCAACGGCCCGCCCACCGCTCTGCAGGAGCGTCTCGCGGCAGCGTCGGAGTACCGCAGGCACGCGCAGTGGCACCGGCTCTCCCCGCTCCTGGAGACCCTGGAGCGGCAGGCCGAGGAGGAGTTGCTGCGGGCCAGGGAACAGCTGACGGCGGTGACGGCCCCGCTGGCCGTCCGGGCGGAGCTGCGCGGCAGGCTGGACGCGTACAGGGCGAAGGTGGCCCGGCACGGCCTGGCGGAGGACCCGGTGCTCATCGAGCGGTACGACGCTGCGCGCCGGATGCTGTGGAGCGCGCCCTGCGATCTACGGGTCGCGGGTCAGGCGGTACAGCGCTATCAGGACGCCGCGCTGGAACTACTGGGCCAGCGGCGGGCGTCCGGACCAGAGGACGGACGGGGGCGCCCATGAGGCACCCGGTGTCCGGCGCAGGAGTGACATGGCCGCTGCGGCGGCGGGGCGAACAGGGGGAATGACCATGAGTACGCAGTGCCAGCGCCCCGCGTGCGAGGGCAGTTACGAGGACATGGGCGGCGGTGAGCTGTACTGCGACACCTGCGGTCTGGCTCCGGTGGTGTCACCGACCGGCATGGTGAGTTCGCCACCCACCGGTATCGCGGGCGGTGGCCGGGGCAGCAACAGCTCGTCGGCGCGCAGCGGTTCGCAGGCGTCGTCGAGGGCGTCCTCGCGCTCCTCGTCGCGTTCGTCGACCTCGCGGCGCTCGGTGTCGGGGCGGCTCTCTCGCGCGCTGTCCGGAGGTTCGGCGTCGCGTTCGGTCTCGGTGCGCTCGTCGGGGACGTCCAGCGGGGTGTCCGGCCGCAACCGGCTGGGGGCCGGTCTCGTGCTCGTACCGGACGTGCCGCGTCCCGATCCGCGTACCGCGGTGATGGAGAACCCGGAGGTGCCGGAGCGGAAGCGGTTCTGTTCGCGTTCGGACTGCGGGGCACCGGTGGGGCGCTCCAGGGGTGAGCGGCAGGGGCGTACGGAGGGGTTCTGCACCAAGTGCGGCCACCCGTACTCCTTCATGCCGAAGCTCCAGGGCGGCGACGTCGTGCACGGGCAGTACGAGGTCGCGGGCTGTCTGGCACACGGCGGTCTCGGCTGGGTCTACCTCGCGGTGGACCGAGCGGTCTCCGACCGCTGGGTGGTACTCAAGGGCCTGCTCGACACCGGTGACCAGGACGCCATGGCGGCGGCCATCTCCGAGCGCCGCTTCCTCGCCGAGATCGAGCACTCCAACATCGTCCGCATCTACAACTTCGTCGAGCACCTCGACCAGCGGACCGGTTCGCTCGACGGCTACATCGTCATGGAGTACGTCGGCGGCAAGGCGCTCAAGGAGATCGCCAACGAGCGTCGCACCCCGGCCGGCAAGCGGGATCCGCTGCCGGTCGAGCAGGCGTGCGCGTACGGCATCGAGGCGCTGGAGGCGCTGGGCCACCTGCACAGCCGCAATCTGCTGTACTGCGACTTCAAGGTCGACAACGCGATCCAGACCGAGGACCAGCTGAAGCTGATCGACATGGGCGCGGTCCGCAGGATGGACGACGACGAGTCGGCCATCTACGGGACGGTGGGGTACCAGGCCCCGGAGGTCGCGGAGGTCGGCCCTTCGGTGGCGTCCGACCTGTACACGGTCGCGCGGACGCTGGCCGTGCTCACCTTCGACTTCCAGGGCTACACGAACGTCTTCGTGGACTCGCTGCCGGACCCGGACAACATCGAGGTGTTCCGGACGTACGAGTCGTTCTACCGGCTGCTGGTGCGGGCCACCGACCCCGATCCGGCCCGTCGGTTCGCCTCCGCATCGGAGATGGCCGAGCAGCTGATGGGTGTGTTGCGGGAGGTGGTGTCGCTCCAGACGGGGCGCCCGCGCCCGGCGCTCTCCACCCTGTTCGGCGCGGAGATGCGGGTCATCGACACGGAGCTCTTCACGACCCTGACCGGTGAGGTGTCCCGCCTCGGGGCACGGAGCGCGGCGACCCGCGGCTCCGGGCTCCTCGGACGCCGCAGGGGCGCCGGTGCGGTCGCGGTGACACCGGCCGGCCACCCGCCCGCCGCGGTGGCACCACCGGGCGGTGTCCCGGGCGCGCTGCCCGCCGGCCCGCCCCCTGGGTACGCGGTCGGCGCCGGCCCGCTGCCCTCGTCCACCACACACATCCGCGGCGGCAACGGGAACGGCGCCGCGCCCGCGTACCCGCAGCCGCAGGCGGTCGTCCCGGCGCCCCGGTCCCCGGTCGTGAACCCGGGCAACGCGCCCGGTCCGTACGGCACGGGCGGCCCCCGGCTGGCCGGACTCGACGTGCGGGGCACCTCGCTCGCGCTGCCGGTCCCCCGGGTCGACGCGAACGACCCCAACGCGGGCTTCCTGGCCGGTGTGATGGCATCGGCACCCGCCGAACTGATCGCCGCACTGCAGGCCGTACCGGCCGCCTCGCTGGAGACCAGGCTGCGGGAGCTGCGCGCCTCCCTGGAGATGAACGACCTGGCGGCGGCGACGGAGACCCTGACGACCCTCGAGGTCAAGCATCCGGACGACTGGCGGGTGGTCTGGTACCGCGGCGTCACCTCACTGGTGAGCGGCGACAACGAGAACGCGGCGCTGTCCTTCGACGCGGTCTACGACGCCTTCCCCGGGGAGCCGGCGCCGAAGCTGGCCCTGGGGGTCTGCGCGGAGGTCCTGGGCCAGTTGGACAACGCAGCCGAGTACTACCGGCTGGTGTGGACGACCGACCCGAGTTTCGTGAGCGCCGCGTTCGGCCTGGCCCGGGTGCAGATCGCCGCCGGGGACCGGGGCGGGGCCGTCAAGTCGCTGGAATCGGTGCCGGAGGCGTCGATCCACTACACGGCGGCCCGGGTCGCCGCGGTACGGGCACGGTTGCGCGAACGGGCCCCGGACGACCCGCTGATCGCCGATCTGATGGCGGCGTCGGCGCAGGTCGCCGGCCTGGCGGGGCTCGGTCTGGACGCGGTGCGCCGGGAGCAGCTGTCGACCGAGGTGCTGGGAACGGCGCTCGACTGGGTACTCTCCGGTAGTCCCACGGCTCGGACCTCGGCCCCGCAGTCGCCGGCGCATGCCGGGGCGCAGGGGCCGAAGACGCTGCTCGGCAGTGAGCTGGACGAGCGCGGCCTGCGTTTCGGGCTCGAACGCTCGTACCGGATGCTCGCCCGGCTGGCGGAGCCCGGGGACGAGAGGATCGAACTGGTGGAGCGGGCCAACCGTTTCCGCCCCCGAACGTGGGTGTGAAGATGTCGCAGAACAACCAGGAGACTGCCCTGTCGAGGTGTCCCGGCTGCGAGGAGCCGCTGGAGCCGGGGGACCTGTTCTGCGGTGCGTGCGGGTACGACCTGTCGGCCGTGCCCGAGCCGCCGCAGGACCACCCGACGATCGCCATCGCCGCTCCGGGGCCCGAGGGTGCGCCGGAGCCCGGTCCGGTGGCGGGGTCCGCCGCCGGGACGGACGGGGCGGACGCGTCGGGTGACTTCGAGCTTGCCGCGCCGGCCGCCGCCGCCGCCGACGGGACGATGCCCGATCCCCGCACCTCACCGGACGCGGTTCCGGCCCCGGCGGCCGGCACCAAGATGTGCGTGGCCTGCAGGGCCGGTCATGTCGACAACGACGGCTACTGCGAGAACTGCGGCCACGCCCAGCCCCGCGAGCGCGACCACATGGAGGAGGAGCTCGGGTCGGTCGCCGCGGTGACCGACCGCGGCCTGCGCCACCACCGCAACGAGGACTCGTTCGCGATCTCGACCACCGCACTGCCCGACGGCACGCCGGCCGTCCTGGCGATCGTCTGCGACGGGGTGTCGTCGGCGAGCCGCCCCGACGAGGCGTCCGCCGCCGCCACGGCCTCCGCCAACGAGGCCCTGCTGGAGTCGCTGCCGCGCGGCACGCATCCGCAGCAGGCGATGCACGAGGCGATCGTGGTGGCCGCCGAGTCGGTCAACCGCCTCGCCCAGGACACCGGCCGGACCCCGGAGGCCGATCCGCACCGCCATCAGAACGCCCCGGCCTGCACCCTGGTCGGCGCGATCATGGCCAACGGTCTGCTGGTCGTCGGCTGGGTCGGCGACAGCCGCGTGTACTGGGTGCCCGAGGACCGGACCAGCCCGCCCGCCCGGCTCACCGAGGACGACTCCTGGGCCGCGCAGATGGTCGCGGCCGGGCTGATGAACGAGGCGGAGGCGTACGCGGACGAGCGGGCCCACGCCATCACGGGCTGGCTGGGCGCCGACTCCTACGAACTGGAGCCGCACACCGCGTCGTTCAAACCGGACCGGCCCGGTGTAGTGGTGGTCTGCACGGACGGCCTGTGGAACTACGCGGAGTCGGCGGCCGAGATGGCCGCCGCGGTGCCGCCGGACGCCTACCAACGGCCGCTGCACGGCGCTCAGGTGCTGGTGGGTCACGCGCTCGACGGCGGGGGCCACGACAACGTAACAGTGGCCCTGCTGCCGTTCGCCGTACCACCGCAAGGGGCAGGATCCGCCCAGAGCGACGGTTGAGTCCCGTTCCGCCCGCCCCTTGCACCTCTGTTGCCTTTGTCCGTAAATCTGTCTTCCGTGGATCTGTCTTCATCTGACACGTGGAGCCTCAAGGAGCCGATCAGATGGCCAACTTCTCCAAGTCGAACGTGCCGCAGTTCTCCGTCGAGGTGTACCAGAACGAATTCCTGCCGGAGGGCGGCCGCGAGGTCAACGGCATCATCACCGTCACCTCGACCGGCGGCGGCACCACCGGTGGCGTACCACTGACGGGCTCCACCGTCTCGCCCTCGCACGTACCGGGACAGGCGCCGAGCGCCGCCGTGGTGATCATGGTGGACTGTTCGGGTTCGATGGACTACCCGCCGACGAAGATGCGCAACGCCCGCGATGCGACGGCTGCCGCCATCGACACCCTGCGCGACGGCACCTCCTTCGCGGTGGTCGGCGGTACGCACGTCGCCAAGGAGGTCTACCCGGGCAACGGGCGGCTCGCCACCGCCGATCCGCAGACCAGGGCCCAGGCGAAGGAGGCCCTGCGCCGGCTCGGCGCCGGCGGCGGCACGGCGATCGGGACCTGGCTGCGGCTGGCCGACCGGCTGCTGGGCGCCGCCGATGTGAGCATCCGGCACGGCATCCTGCTGACGGACGGGCGCAACGAGCACGAGGCGCCGGAGGATCTGCGGGCCGCGCTCGACGCCTGCGCGGGCCGGTTCACCTGTGACGCCCGCGGCGTCGGCACCGACTGGGAAGTGAAAGAGGTCACAGCGATCGCCTCCGCACTGCTCGGCACCGCCGACATCGTCGCCGATCCGACAGGGCTGGCCGCGGACTTCACGCAGATGATGGAGAACGCGATGGGCAAGGAGGTCGCGGACGTCGCACTGCGGCTCTGGACGCCCGTCGGTGTGGAGATCAAGTTCGTGAAGCAGGTCGCGCCGACGGTCGCCGACCTGACCGACCGCCGCACCGAGACCGGCCCCCGCGCCGGTGACTACCCCACCGGTTCCTGGGGCGACGAGTCCCGTGACTACCACGTGTGCGTGCAGGTACCGGAGGCCGGCATCGGGCAGGAGATGCTCGCCGCCCGGGTCTCACTGATCCTCCCCGACCCCTCCGGCGGAGCACCCCAGACCCTTTCGCAGGGGCTCGTACGGGCGGTGTGGACGGACGACATGGTGGCCTCGACGTCGATCAACCCGCAGGTCGCGCACTACACAGGTCAGGCCGAACTGGCACAAGTCATCCAGCAGGGGCTCGATGCGCGCAAGTCGGGAGACTTCGACGGCGCGACGGCCAAACTCGGCCGCGCGGTGCAGTTGGCATCGGCGTCCGGGAACGAGGACACTGCGAAACTGCTTTCGAAGGTGGTCGACGTCGTCGACGCGGCGACAGGTACTGTGCGACTGAAGGCGAAGGTCGCGGAAGCGGACGAGATGACACTCGAAACGCGCTCCACGAAGACCGTCCGCGTGAAGAAATAACCACATATCCGCACTCATGAGCCGCCCGACCGGACAGGTCCGCCGGGCGGCGAAGCAAGAAAAATGACGGCCCCCTGGGCCGGACGAGGAAAGGGGGAAGCGCCGACATGCCGACCTGCCCGAACGGACACCAGTCGGGTTCCGAGGACTGGTGCGAGGTCTGCGGCCATCGCATGGCCGGGGCGGGCGCGCCTGCGGGCGCCGTTCCCCCGCCGCCTCCCCCGCCGCCCGCGCCCGGCTACGGATACCCGCAGGGCCCCGGCCCGGACGCGACGGCCCACGCCGAGATCTGCCCGCAGTGCCGCACCCCGCGGGAGGCGATGGCGCCGTTCTGCGAGGAGTGCCGCTGGAACTTCCTCACGAACACGGCGACCTCGTACACGCCCCTGGCCCCGCAGCACGGCGGACCGGGCGGTGGCGGACCGGGCGGTGGCGGACCGGGCGGCCCCGGTGGTGGCCCGGGCCCCGTTCCCGGACTCAATCTGCCGCCGGGCTTCCAGGCCCAGCAGCCGCCGGGGCCCCCGCAGCCCCGCGACCCGTTCGAGGGATCGCCGCAGGCCCGCGACCCGTTCGAGTACCAGGGCTCCCGCCCCTCGCAGATGAACCGGCCGGCCGAGCCGCTCTCCGAAGGGCCGGGCCGGCCAGGACCTTCCGGACCGGGACAGCAGCCCTTCCCGCCGAGCCCGCAAGGCCAGCAGGGGCCGCCGCCGCCCCCGTTCCCGCAGGGCCAGGGACAGCCCGGCCCGCAGGGCCAGCAGGGCTTCCCGCAGGGGCAGCAGCACGCCCAGCAGCAGGGATCGTCGCAGGGCTCACCCCCGCCGCCGTCGTTCCAGCAGCAGAGCGCCCCGCCCGCGTTCCAGCAGACCGCTCCGCCCGTCTTCGAGCAGCCCGGTCCGCCGGCTCCGCCGCAGCCGCAGGCACCCCAGACCGGCAACGACGACTGGGTGCTGTCGCCGCCGTCGCAGGCCCAGGGCCCGCAGACGCCGATGCAGCAGCCCTACCCGGGGCCGAACCAGGGACCGGGCGCGGGCCAGGACCAGAGCCGGAATCAGGGCCAGGGCCAGGGTCCGGGTCAGGGCGCGCCCACGAGCTGGACGGCGGTCGTCGCCCCGGACCGTGAGTACTTCCTGGCCATGATGCAGCGCAGTGGCCCCGAGGCCACCGGGCTCAACCTGCCCGCGTATTCCCCGGAGCAGCACCTTCCGCTGACCGGCAACCAGATCACCATCGGCCGCCGTCGGCACAGCACGGGCGAGTCCCCCGACATCGACCTGTCGGTACCGCCGGAGGACCCGGGCGTCTCGCACCAGCACGCGGTGCTGGTGCAACAGCCGGACAGCAGCTGGGCCGTGGTCGATCAGAACTCCACCAACGGCACCACGCTCAACGGCGCCGAGGACCCGATACAGCCCTACGTCCCCGTTCCCCTCCAGGACGGCGACCAGGTGCACGTCGGGGCCTGGACGACGATCACGATCCGCCGGGGCTGACGCGTCGCACCATGCGCGGCCGGTGGGGCACTCCCCCACCGGCCGCGCATTGCTGTTCCCCCGGCCGCACCGGCCGGCGACTGCCGGATCCCCTAGTTCGCAGTACGAATAAGCGTTCCCGCGGCGGATCCGCACCGCCATCACCTGCCGTATTCTGGTGGAATGCGAAAGGCCGACGGCGAACAGATGGGATACGTCACCGCTCTGGTGCGATCCTCTTTTCTGGTGAATGCGGTGTACGCCGAGTCAGGCCGCGAGCACGGCATCACCGCACAGCAGGGCCAGCTGCTCTGCGTGCTGATGGTGCAGCCGTACGGGATGCGTGAGCTCGGCTCGATGCTGGGTCTGGCGAAGTCCAGCCTCACCGGCCTGGTGGACCGGAGCGTCCAGCGCGGCCTGGTACGGCGGGAGGCCGATCCGGAGGACGGGCGCGCGGTCCGGGTCGCCCTGACGGCGAAGGGTGAGGAGCTGTCCGAGGCGTTCTACGCGGAGACCTGCCGACGCGTGGAGACACTGTCGACCGGCCTCGACGACACCGAGCGCGAGCTGCTCGCCCGGGTTCTCGGCCGTCTGGTGCTGGACAACAAGGTGCCGGTGGTCTTCATGGAGTCGGACGCACCGCCCGCGACGGCCCCCGAACCGTCCACCGTCGCGCCCTAAGGGCTACCCCGTGCCCCCCGGAGGACCAGCCCTTAGCCCCCCGCCGACGAGAACAGCCCGGCACACCCCAAGGGCCGGCCCCCTGCCCCCCTTCCCCCCGGCAGGAACAGCCCCTCCCCCCGCACCCGTGGTTCAGCCGACGGCGGTGCCGAACAGCTCGGCGAACCGGCCGGTGAACAGGTCCACCCCCTTGTACTCGCTGACCGCCGACGCGGGCAGGAGAGTCGGACCGTCGGGGGTGGGCGCCTGGCCCACGCCGCCGCCGGGGCCGAGCGGGAGCAGGATCGTGGGCGTGGGTGAGGGCCGGTAGACGGATGTGGGCCGCTCCCCGCGCACCTGGGCGAGGATGTTCTGTGCCACCACTTCCGCGTGCTTCATCGCGTAGGCGGCCATCTTGGCCTCGGCCAGGTCGGTGATGTCGCCGAGCGCGTAGACGCGCTCGTGGCCCTCGACGTTGAGCGTCTCGGTGACCCTGACCTGCCCCTGCGCGGTCCGGACGGTGACCTGTCCGTCGGCGAGGTAGTCGCCGTTGACGTGCACGCCGTAGCAGCGGAACCAGATGTCGGCGGAGATCTCGCCGCTGTCGGTGGCGACCGTGAAGGCCTTCGTCAGCCCCGGTGCGGCCGGCGGATCCTCGGCGAGGGTGGTGCCGAGCCGCAGCTCGACCCCGAGTGCGTCCAGCTGGCGGTGCAGCTCCTCACGGAGCTCCGGCAGGAAGTGCGGCATCAGCGTCCCGGCCGGGTCGGTGACGACCACGTGCTTGTCCGGCCAGACCGCCTTGATCTCACCGGAGAGCTCAAGGCCGACCGGTCCGGCGCCGACGATCAGCACCCGTCCGGCGGCGGCGAGTTCCTCGTGGGCCGCGTGGATCCGCTCCAGGGCCCGCGCCGAGAGGTCGGTGTCCATCTTGGCCGGGAACGGATAGTCGGAACCGCTGGCCAGGACCAGGTAGTCGGCCGCGATCCGCTGCCCCGAGGCGAGCGTGACACCACCCGGGTCCACCGCGACGGCGCGCTCGCGGCGGACGGTGCCGCGCCGGAGCAGGGTGTCGTAAGGGAAGAAGATGTTTCCGGCCCAGCCGGGCTGGACCAGCGCCCTGAGCGACCCCGCCGCGTGCACGAAAGCGTCCTTGGGATCGATGAGCACGACATCGGTCTCCGCATCGAGCGCTTTGGCGACCGCGGCGCCCCCGTACCCTCCGCCGATGACCACAACCGTAGGATTCATGATTCCCCGCTCCCCCATAACTACGAGACATATAATTCGTAACGCGAACCATACTAGTTCGTATCACGAACTGTAAATGCGCGGATCCGTTGGGTTCCCCGGGCGGAGCGTCTGCGACGATGGACGGGTGACTGAGAACCCGCGCGACACGGTGCAGGAGCTGACCTTCTACGAGCAGGTCGGCGGCGAGGAGACCTTCCGGCGCCTGGTCCACCGCTTCTACGAGGGCGTGGCCGAGGACCCGCTGCTGCGGCCGATGTACCCGGAGGAGGATCTGGGCCCGGCCGAGGAGCGCTTCACGTTGTTCCTGATGCAGTACTGGGGCGGCCCGCGCACCTACAGCGACCAGCGCGGACACCCCCGGCTGCGGATGCGGCACGCGCCGTTCCGGGTGGACCGGGCCGCGCACGACGCCTGGCTGAGCCATATGCGGGTGGCGCTCGACGAACTCGAACTGGCCCCGGAGCACGAGCGGCAGCTGTGGGACTACCTCACCTACGCGGCCGCCTCGATGGTGAACACCGAAGGCTGACCCGGCCCCGCTATAGGATCCCGCCCATGGCGACGCACGAGCACGAGATCACCGGGCCCGTCGATCTCTGCCTGCCCGACGGCAGTCTCGATCCGGCCGCGGTCGGCTGGTCCCGGGTGCCGCTCCACCGCGCCAATCTGCGCGGCTGGGGCCGCACGAAACGCTGGGAGTACTGGTGCGTGACGACGCCCACGCACCTGGTGGCGCTCACCGTCAGCGACCTCGACTTCCTCGCCCTGAACACCGTCTACCTGCTCGAATACGCTCCGGGCGGGCTGGAGTCGGAGCGCACCGCGATCATCCCCGGCGGCTTCGGCGTCGAACTCCCCGACACCGTGGCGGGTGCTCCCGGCTCCGAGGACGTCGTGGTCGGACCCGCGCGGCCGTCCGGCGGCAAGGTGCGCATCGAGATCCGCGACGAGAACGCAGGCACCCGCTTGCGGGCCCGGTGCCTGACTTCGGAGCGGTTGCCGCTGGAGGTCGACCTCCTGGTCGCCCGGCCGCCGGGGCACGAGTCGCTCTCCGTCGTGGTGCCGTGGAGCGACCGGCGATTCCAGTACACCTCCAAGCAGACCGCGCTTCCCGCCTCCGGCCGGGTCAGGATCGGCACGGAGTTCCTGGAGTTCGACGGGGACGACACCTGGGCCGTCCTGGACCACGGCCGCGGCCGCTGGCCGCGCACGGTCGACTGGAACTGGGGCGCCGCCTCCGGACGCACCGACGGCCACACGGTGGGACTCCAGTTCGGCGGGCGCTGGACGGAGGGCACCGGCTCCACCGAGAACGGGCTCTGCGTGGACGGCCGGCTCAGCAAGATCGGCGAGGAGCTGGACTGGCGGTGGTCGACGGCCGACCCGCTCGCTCCCTGGACCATCCGTACACCCTCGTCAGGCCAGGTCGACCTGACGTTCACGCCGTTCCACAACCGGTCGGCACGCACGGAGGCCGGTCTGATCGCCAACCGCACCGACCAGTGCTTCGGCCACTACGACGGACGCATCCGCACCGACGACGGCACGGAGATCTCCGTGGAACGGCTGCTGGGTTGGGCCGAGGACGTACACATGCGCTGGTGACCGGGGCCCTTGCCGAACCGGTCGCGCGGTCGGGCAGTCTGTCACTCGGTCGGGCGGGCGGTCGGTCGGTCGGTCTGTCTGTCTGTCTGTCTGTCGCGCGGACGGGCGGTCGGACGGTCGGGCACGCCGGTCGGGCGAGGAGCCAACGCCTGCTGCCAGGGCGGCTAACCGCCCACCGAGACGCCGAGCATCCCCAGCCCGCCCGCCGCCCCGGCCCGCCGCAGGGCGATCGCACCGAACGGGGTGCGCAGCCGCAGCCACGCCCCCGACGCGAGCAGCGCGACGGGAAAGTCCGGTGCGGACCGGAGGAAGCCGAGGGCCTGCGCCGCGTGCACGGCCCGCAGCGGCAGCTCCGTACCGCCGACCGTCCGCGACCAGATGTCACGCCCGATGAGGTCCCGCTCCGCCCGCGTACGCCGTTCCTCGGGCAGGGCCTCGTCGCGCGCCCGGAACTCCGCCACGGCGGCGCTCAGCGCCGTGCGCAGGGAGAGGGGACCGGGCAGACCCGGGTGGCACTCCTGCCAGCCACCGCGCGGAGGCAGTACCCCCGCCCACGGCGGTCCGGTCACCGGCGAGGGCAGTGAACCCGCACCGGCGTCCGGCCCTTCCACGTCCAGCGATTCGAGGAGTTCACCGGCCGACACCGTGGCATCGAAGTCATGCGCGTCCGCAGGGCCCCCCGCACCCGCGCCGTCGCGTGTGCTCGCCAGCCGCACCGCCCGGATCGCCAGGACCTCGAACGAGGGCGGGCGGCCGAACACGGCCAGCGCGCCGCCGCCCGCCTGGAGGCGTACGGCGGCGGCCCGGTCGTAGTGGAGCAGCCGGCGGAGGAAGCCCGCGAGATCCGCGGCCTCCCTCGCGTCGGCGAACCGCAGCGACTGCACGGGCACGGTCATGCCGCCGCGGGCTCCTCGGCCAGGTACTTCTGGAGGAAGAGCTTCTCCTCGGCGGAGATCCGCCGAGGACGTTCCTCGGCCAGGTCGTACGGCACGACGATGGTCGACGCCCGTACGTACACCTGCTCGGGGTCCTTGATCTCGTACGCGATCGTCAGCGACGCGGCACCGATCTTCGTGACCCAGGACTCGACGGTCACCGGGGAGTGCCGGTGGACGAGCGGCCGGACGTAGTCGATCTCGTGCCGGGCCACGACGGAGCCGCCCGCGAACGAGGGCGAGCCGTCCCCCGGCGCCAGCCGGAACATGAAGTCGATGCGCGCCTCCTCCAGGTAGCGGAGGAAGACCACGTTGTTGACGTGGCCGAAGGCATCCATGTCCGACCAGCGCAGCGGGCAGCTGTAGATGTGACGAGCCAAGACGATCAGCCTCGCGTGAGCTTCTTGTACGTGGCACGGTGCGGACGGGCCGCGTCCGCACCGAGACGCTCGACCTTGTTCTTCTCGTACGACTCGAAGTTGCCCTCGAACCAGTACCACTTGGAGTCGCCCTCGTACGCCAGGATGTGCGTGGCGACTCGGTCCAGGAACCAGCGGTCGTGGGAGATGACCACGGCCGCACCCGGGAACTCCAGCAGCGCGTTCTCGAGCGAGGAGAGGGTCTCGACGTCGAGGTCGTTGGTGGGCTCGTCGAGGAGCAGCAGGTTGCCGCCCTCCTTGAGCGTCAGCGCCAGGTTGAGGCGGTTGCGCTCACCACCGGAGAGCACACCGGCCGGCTTCTGCTGGTCCGGGCCCTTGAAGCCGAACGCGGAGACGTACGCCCGCGAAGGCATCTCGACCTGGCCGACGTTGATGTAGTCCAGCTCGTCCGACACGACGGCCCAGAGGGTCTTCTTCGGGTCGATGTTGGCGCGGGACTGGTCGACGTAGGAGATCTTGACCGTGTCGCCGACCTTGATGGCGCCGGAGTCCGGCGTCTCCAGGCCCTGGATCATCTTGAACAGCGTGGTCTTGCCCGCGCCGTTCGGACCGATGATGCCGACGATGCCGTTGCGCGGCAGCGTGAAGGACAGGTCGTCGATGAGCACCTTGTCGCCGAAGGCCTTGGAGAGGTTCTCGACCTCGACGACGATGGAACCGAGCCGCGGGCCCGGCGGGATCTGGATCTCCTCGAAGTCCAGCTTCCGCATCTTGTCCGCCTCGGCCGCCATCTCCTCGTACCGGGCGAGACGCGCCTTGGACTTGGTCTGGCGCCCCTTGGCGTTCGACCGCACCCACTCCAGCTCTTCCTTGAGCCGCTTCTGCCGCTTCTCGTCCTTGCGGCCCTCGACCTTGAGGCGGGTGGCCTTCTTCTCCAGGTACGTGGAGTAGTTGCCCTCGTACGGGATGGCCCGGCCGCGGTCGAGCTCGAGGATCCACTCGGCGACGTTGTTCAGGAAGTACCGGTCGTGGGTGACGGCGACAACGGCGCCCGCGTACTTCGAGAGGTGCTGCTCCAGCCAGTTCACCGACTCGGCGTCGAGGTGGTTGGTGGGCTCGTCGAGCAGCAGGAGGTCCGGGGCCTCGATGAGGAGCTTGCAGAGCGCGACCCGGCGCTTCTCGCCACCCGAGAGGGTGGTGACCGGCCAGTCACCGGGCGGGCAGCCCAGCGCGTCCATGGCCTGCTCCAGCTGCGCGTCCAGGTCCCAGGCGTTGGCGTGGTCCAGGTCCTCCTGGAGCTTGCCCATCTCGTCCATGAGCGCGTCGGAGTAGTCGGTCGCCATGAGCTCGGCGACCTCGTTGAAGCGCTGGAGCTTGCCCATGATCTCGGCGGCGCCGTCCTGCACGTTCTCCAGGACGGTCTTCGACTCGTCGAGGTGGGGCTCCTGCATGAGGATGCCGACGCTGAACCCGGGCGACAGGAAGGCGTCACCGTTGGACGGCTGCTCCAGGCCCGCCATGATCTTCAGCACCGTGGACTTACCGGCACCGTTGGGACCCACCACACCGATCTTCGCGCCGGGCAGGAAGCTCAGCGTCACGTCATCAAGGATGACCTTGTCGCCGTGCGCCTTGCGTGTCTTGCGCATCGTGTAGATGTACTCAGCCAAGAGAAACCGTCCGGCAATCGATGAGTGGGCAGATACACCCCATCTTGCCTGACGGCCACCCCTTGACGGAAACCCGTATCGGTGGGTGGGCCTGAGCTGGCCGTACGCGTGCCTGCGCTTGTAGGTGATCTGTCACTGGCTGTCGCCGCCGATCGCTGTTGAGCACCCTCGCACGGCCCAGGGACGGCCCGGGAACGATCACTGGGAGGAGCACCAAGATCGCCCGGAGCGGAAAGGCTCAAGCCCGTCTTCAGCAGCCAACTTCTCGGCCGGCCCGGGACAGTCGGCTTCCCACCTGGCATCCTGCGTCCGTGAGAATCACATGGGCCGACTTCTGGGCACGTATAGACACCTTGAACGGTGAGGCCAGCGAGCTGAACTGCCAGCGGCTCGCTGAAGAACTGGGCCGTCGCCCGGTCGCAGACATCGTGGGCTTCGCTGAACGCCATGCCGAGGCTCTCTACCGTCTGGACCAAGAGAGATTCGGTGTCCTGCCGGTCGTCAACCTGACGGATCGCGACGGGAGTCCGTTCCCTATGTCGACCGACCAGTTCCTGTACACGCGTTGCGCCGTGGTCGCCGCCGGCCGAGCCGTCTGGGAAAGCGTCTTCTTCGACGTCGACAAGTTCGCGCCATACACCTCCACCAAATACGACGCCGAGTGGCTGCTCTACGTACCGGACAAGGCATACGAGCTAGCCACCGGCCAGGAGTGGGATCGCTCAACCCGGTACTGCTACGAGACCTTTTCCAACAAGGACGGCTGGCCGCACCTGCAGGACTGAGGTCCGCACAGCCTCAGCCACACTGCTATCGCCCGGTGGGAATCTCGTAAACGATCTCGCACAGGGCGGCGGGCACGACGATGTCCGCGGTCTCCACGGGGCGGCCTTGGTCGCTGTAGTACGTCCGCCTGATGTGAGTAACGAGAGCTGCCTTCTGGATGCCGAGGAGAGACGCCTCCTCGGTAGTCGCCTGCCGCGGCTCCGGCTGCTCGACGGCATGGCTGACCGTGATGCCGATCGCAGCCATGCGGTTCACGACGCCTGCCCCGGCGTGCGGCCCTCCCTCGGGAAGGACGACGAGCGTGCCGGCGGTGAGGTCGTACGGCTCCCAGCTCGTCGACAACTGCACCGGCTTGCCATCGGCCAGGAACTCGTAAACGGTCCGGACGCACAGATCGCCTTCGGCGGCACCGAGCCGCGCCGCGATCTCCGCTGGGGCCGGGACCTTGGCCTCGGTCCGGCTCTCCCAGTCCCCATGCCTGCCCACAGCCTGCATGTCCGCACGGAACGGGGAATCGTCCCGCTGCTCGCGGGCTGAGGAACGCACCACCCGGACGCGCCGGGGCCGCGCACGTGGTGCAGCACGCGCACTGCACATCGATCAGAGCGGAGGTGCCGGACGACTTCCCCGCCGACTCATGGCGGGACGTCCTAGACGCAGTGGTGACAGCCGATCGATTCGGCCTCGTCGCGAGCAATTCGGACGGCCTCGTCTTATGGGCCCCCGTACGCAAAGAGGTCCCCGCGACGGGCAATGTCCGGGACCTGGCCATCAGCGTTAGGGGCTGATCAGCGTGTTCACGTGTATCCGCGGTGCCGTCTCACGCACCAGTGAGCTGCACTTCCCGAGGGGCCGGCACCGCCGCACCTTAACCGCGCTCTGCCCGCGGGCCGTCCTGCTCAACCTCGCCAACACCCCCACGCTGCACATGGGGCACCTTCGGCACGGAATGGACGTCCTCGCAGACGAGGACAGCCAGCTCGTGCGCCCGTACGTGCTGACCCGCCGCGAAGGCGCGAAGCAGCAACCAACACCCGTAGCTCACACACCGCTCGCGCGAGCCCGGCTCGCACCGAGGGGGACGAACTGATGCCAACCCATAAGCGGCCAGGTGTGACGAACGCGAAAGCCACGCCCTACAGGTCGAGCTCGTGCCTCATTGGCACGCACCGCCAGTGCGCGCACTCCTGCCCCGCCGTGGCACCTGTCGGCATTCCTGTGGTCTACGAAGCCTGCGACTGCCCCTGTCACCCTTCCGCTTCAGGAGAGGTCCCCAGTGAGCAGATGGACGCCCAGTAGTGCACTTGCCACAACCGTCGAGATCACTGCGACCAGCGTGCAGCGGGGCGATGTGATCCAGATCGGAGGTCAGCCGTGCTGTGTGGCCGACCTCCTCCAACTCTCGGGTGCGGCAAAACGACTTCGTTTCGAGTCGGGAGAGCTGCTGCCCATGCACGCCCAGAGTCGATTCGTGGCTCTTCGGATCCTGAGGCGGAGGTGATTCAAACCGATGCGGCGCTACGCACTACGCATCTCCCGGCGCGGGGGGATCTGACCGCTCTTCTGAGGGTGTCCGCGAGCAGCCCACTGACCGAATTCCTCTGCATCAGCCACGCGGAGACGTCACTGCATAGCCTGGCCAGGATCTACGTCCCCCGCGATTTGGCGCCGGCCGACGGTCCAAGCGAGTCAGCCCTGCGGATGAGCGGAGACCGGAGGACAGAAGGATGATCCCCTCACAACGAACTTCGGCTCCTCCCATGGTTGGGCCCTGAGGACAAGCCCTGCTACCTGAGCACCGACGACCACAAGGGTTACCTGTCTCGCCTGGCAGACAACATCGAGGCGACACAACTCGGCATGGCAACAGAGCTCCTGGAGTGCGCAGCCGAAGCACTCGGAGACGAGGACGCCGAGCCAGAAGAACTGCGCCACCCGGCGACGGACCTGACGGAAGCCCTCCACCAGGTGCTCCGCGTGGCAACAACCCGCGGCCACCGCCTACCGGCATCGCACCCCTCGGGTGAGGGAGACTACGAGGGCCCCCCGCTCTCGGCGACAGCCTACGGCTAGGACTGTCCCGCAAAGATCTCGCTCTGAGTACGGAGCAGCCTGAAGAGCCGGTGAAGTGCTCAGCCGGTGGTTCGTGAGGTGCTCAGGGACCGGGCGTAGTCGGCGAGTGTGCGGAAGTCGTTTTCCCGTAGGCCGATCCGCGGGTTGACGTGGTGGAGGAGTCCGGGGCCTTGATGATGGGCGGTCACGTACGTCTGATCCAGCTCACTCTGCTCGTCGTCCACCCAGGCGAAAGGACGGCCGTCTGCGTAGTCCACCAGCGGTCCGGTCTTCCAGTGGACTCCATCAGGGCGTTGTTGGAGCAGGACATCGCCGAAGTCCACGAAGGGAATTTCCGGAAGCCCGAGGACCGGTGCGATCCACCGGTTGGCGTCCTCCATCCAAGTGGTGGCCCAGCATAATTCGAAGCCGAGCTTGAGCAGGAGTCGTCCGTGCTCTGGGTTGAGCCAGACACGCAGGGGGCGTCGTCGGGAGGAGAGGCCCCTGTCGTCCTCATGGGCATCATTCCGGGGGACTCTGAGTGTGGTGTAGCCGGCGGGACGCCTCTCCGGCTTGGCTGCATAGGGGTTGAGCGGCCCGTCCACGTCGAGGAACAGCAGTGGTCGGTTCACGGTTTCCCCCGGGTCTTGCGCACTGTGGACTGCCCCGATCAGCGTAGCTGTGAGATGGTCTCGGCATTGAGCCAGCCTGAGTGATGATCATGATGTGGCGAGTGTGATCACGGCATCGGAGCCGTCCTGGATAACCCCGTTCGCGGGGCTGAGCCCCGCGCTGCTTCGGCAAACTGCTGACCACGCTGCGCCGCGATGGAGCAGATGTGGTCCACCGAGGCCGGCCGTGGAGTCTGCCGCTCGAGGACCGGGTGTTGCTGGTCACGACCTATTGGCGTACCAATCTGACGTTACGGCAGCTCGCTCCGCTGTTCGGCGTCTCGAAATCCTCCGCACGGCCGATTCCACGGTTTCGCGCCTCGTACGACCGCCGCGCACTCCACGTACGACCGCCGGGCTGGACCGCGGTGGGTGACGGCCCTCGGGGTACGCGACGGCCCCGGTACGCCGCTGCGTACCGGGGCCGTCATCAGCACATCGTTTCCGTGTGCCCGCCGTTCATCACTCGCCGGAGGTCTGGCCCTTGCGCCGGCGGAGGAAGAAGACCGCGCCGCCGCCGATGACTACCAGGGCGATCGCGACTCCCGCGATGATCGGGGTGGCGTTGGAGCTGCCGGTCTCGGCGAGGTCGCCCTCGGCTCCGGTGGTGCTGCCGCCCGCCGTGGCGGTGGTGGTGTTGGGCTGGTCGGCGGTCTGGGTGTCGAGGCCGCCGGTGGTGCTGCCGCTGGTCTTGCAGTCCAGCACGCCCTTGAACGTCTTCGAGAACCCGCCCGGACCGGTGATCGTGAAGTCGTACGCCTGGTCCTCGGCGACCGGCACGGTGACGGTCTCGGAGCTGCCGGCCTCGACGGTGTGCTTCGCCCCGGCGAGCTCGAAGGTGAACGCCTCGTCGCCCTTGTTGCTCGCGGTGACGTCGACGCCGCCCTTGGCGCAGTTCTTCTTCGCGGAGAGCGCGGGCATCGCGCCCTTCTTGGCCCAGGTCGCGGTGGCGCTCGCCGAGACCGTGGACTCGCTGGAGCCGGCCAGGATCTGGGTCTGGCTCCTGGTCACTCCGGCGAAGGCCCGGCCGACGGGCACCGAGGTGGTGGCCTGGAGGGTCAGCGAGGCGGAACCGTCCGACGAACCCTCCGGAACGTCGAAGTAGAGCTCGGAACCGTTGGCCGCCGTGGTGACCGGCTTGCCGCTCTTGTCGGTGACCTTGACGCCGCTGGCGGAGTCGGCGGGCGGGGCCACCGAGACCTGACCGGCGTTGGTGCGGACGGTGACCGGGCCCAGCCGCTCACCGGACCTGCCGGACACCGCGGCCGGGTCCAGGGCGAGCGACGCCTTGGGCTCGGCCGTGTCCGTGGCGCTCTTCTCCAGCCAGTCGGCGAGCTTCTCCGCCGCTCCGTCCGACGCGTCGACGTCGGCGTTGTCCGAGAAGCGCCAGATGGCGACCTGGGTGCCCGCCGCCGCGGTCTTCTCGGTGAGCGGCCCGGTGCCTGCTGCCTCGGCGAGCGCCGAGAGGTCGTCCACCTGCGGGTAGGAGTGCTCCAGGATCCAGCGGATCCGTCCCGCGTTGTTGTTGCTGCCCAGCGACGTCTGGGCCCAGGGGGTCTCCAGGTACTTCGCCTGGTCCTGGGTGGGGTTGTGAATGTCGATGCAGTACGTCTTGAGCTTGCCGCCGCCGTCGACGGTCATCTCGAAGAGACCGGCAGGCAGTTTCTGATCCTTGCCGTCCGCGTGGAGCTCCGCCGTGTCGAAGGTCTTCAACCCGTCCAGGACCGCGCTCGCACCGCCCTGATGCTGGGGCGCCTCGTCGGCGGCCGCGCCGCCGGCTCCGGCGAGGGCGCCGGCCACGACCAGACCGGACGCCACCACCGACGCCGTCAGCCGGGATATGCCCCGGATCCGTCGGGAATTGACCGTCGTCCTTGATGACGAACCGGTCGCTGAAGAAGCAGAAAACACAGAATTCCCCTCCGGGCGAGACCCTCGCGCCTGGTGCGCGTGTGGGGAATGTCCCGCCAGCCGACTCAAGTGCCCTGTGAGTACTGGGGAATCCTAAGGACGAAGCGAAGCACAGTCCCCCGTCATACCGTCGGACAACCATTCCGACTCAGAATCGTTATCACCGGTTACGCCTGAGCCAGGGGTGGTTGGCGAGGTGAGGGTCATGGAGCGGACACGAGCTCGGACGCGCCTTTCCGGCGAACCGACCGACGCCCGGCGGCGGGGGGAGGCACCGGCTCGTCGCTCCGGTCCGGCTGTTCGCGGCGATCCACCGGGTCCTGGTCGTCCCGCCGGACGGACTGCTTCCGCCGGGCCGGCTGTTCCCGTTGGTCCTGCTGTTCCCGTTGGTCCTGCGCGGACCCGGGACCTGTCCTGGGACCTGCCCCGGCCACCTCCCGCACCGCCCACCGGTCCGGCTCGGCCGCCGCCGGGACTTCGGTGCGGTTCACCAGCCCCGGCTCGCCCCTGACCACCCGCCGGAACGCCGACGTCCCCCGGGTCAGATCGTGGCCCACCGCCATCGCCTCGATGTCCACGAACGTCCGGCGCTGCCCCTCCCGTTCCTCCTCACGCACCTTCAGCCTGCCGTGCACCACCAAAGGCTCCCCGACGGAAACGGAACCCGTCAGATTCGATGCCAGGGTCCGCCAAGCCCATACCGTGTAGAAGCTGGTGTGACCGTCCGCCCAGAGCTGTTTCTCCCGGTCCCACCGCCGGGGCGTCACGGCGAACCGGAATCGCGCCATTCCCCCGCTCGCCGTCTCCCGGAACTCCACGCCGGTGGCAGCATTGCCCACCAGCGTCACCAAGGTCTCGTTCATGGCTCCGCCTCCCCTTCGGTCGGATTCAGTGACTCGCACCCTTGCGTCCGGTCACTGATCCCATGCTGAAGGGGAGGCGGAATTCCCGCTGGGGCCTGTGGACTAACGACCCATTGTGGAAAACTCCGTCACCGCCACAAAGCGCTCCCGCACCTCGCGATAGCGCACCAGCTCCGCCGACACCGGGTCGAGCACCCTGGCCCGCCCGCAGGCGGCCGCCGCCTCGCGCAGCCGGCGCTCGGCCTCCTGGCCGTACCGCCGCGCGGGCCCCCGGGCGGCCGCCGCGCACGACCACTCCACCAGCGGCCCCCCGACGATCCCGGCCAGCATCACCAGAGCGGGCGTCAGCAGCCCGGGTTCGATGAAGCCGACGATCTGACCGATCAGCCACAGGCCACCGAAGATCTGCAGCAGCGTCATCGCGACCTGCGCCAGCACGGCCGCCGGCCACCAGGCCGGCCGCGGCGGCCTGGTGCCCCCGCGTCCCCGTTGCGCCCCCGGCTGTGCGGCCGGATCCGCCGCCCGTCCGCCCGGGTCCGCCGTATGGTCCACCGCATCGTCGCTCTCGGCCTCCCCCCGCACCGGCGCCGCGCCCGCCCGCTCGGCCAGTTCGTCGAGCGCCTCGGGGAGCCCCTGCGCCCCGTGCACCGCGGCCTCACGCACCGCCTGCGCCCACGGTCCGGGAAGTCCGTCGACGGCGTCGTCCGCGACCGTGCGGACCGCCTGTTCGACCCGCTGGCGTGCGGTGAGCTGTTCCTCCGGCGGTGCCGTCAGGGGCGTACGGTCCAGGCCGCGCGGCTGCCTGGTGGACTCGTACCAGCGCCACAGCCGCAGCCACGGCGTCCCGCAGGCCCGGCCCGCGTTGCGGCGCCATTCACGCTCTGCCGCCTGGCCGGCCGCCGCGGCGCCGACGGCCTCCGCGAGCCGGTCGGCGAACTCCTCCCGGGCCTGCTCGCCCAGTCCCGGCCGTCCTTCGGCGACGTACACCGGACGGAGCCTTGCCGCCGCGGCGTCGACATCGGCGGAGAGGCGGCGCGTCGCGGCGGTGCGTTCCTGGACGAACCGGCCGAGGAGTTCCCGCAGTTCGCCCACCCCTTCGCCGGTGAGCGCGGACAGCGGCAGCACGGTGGCGCCCGGTTCGCCGTGCTCGCCGAGGGCCATGCCGTCCTCGTCGAGCAGCCTGCGCAGGTCGTCCAGGACCTGGTCGGCGGCCTCCCCGGGCAGCCGGTCGATCTGGTTGAGGACCACGAAGGTGACCTCCGCGTGTCCGGCGAGGGGCCGCAGGTAGCGCTCGTGAAGTGCGGCGTCCGCGTACTTCTCCGGGTCAACCACCCAGACCACCGCGTCGACGAGCGCGAGGACCCGGTCCACCTGTTCACGGTGGCCCGCGGCAGCCGAGTCGTGGTCGGGCAGATCGACGAGGACGAGTCCCTGGAGCGCCTCGTCGGCCCCCGCGCCGATCTGCTGCGGCCTGCGCCTGAGCCGGCCCGGGATCGCCAGCCGGTCCAGCAGTCCCGCCGCGCCGTCCGTCCACGAGCAGGCGATGGGCGCGGCGGTGGTCGGCCTGCGCAGCCCGGCCTCGGAGATCTGCGCGCCCGCGAGGGAGTTGAAGAGCGTCGACTTGCCGCTCCCGCTCGCCCCGGCGATGGCGACGACGGTGTGCCGGGAGGAGAGCCGCTGGCGGGCGGCGGCCTCGTCCAGCACCCGGCCCGCCTCGGCGAGGTCGGTCCGGTCGAGCCGGGCCCTGGAGAGCCCGACGAGCTCGCGCAGCGCGTCGAGGCGGGGGCTGAGCGGGCTGCCGGAGGGGATGTACGCCTCTACCTGGGGGCGTACATCGTCCTCCGGAACGGCTTCCGGTTCCGTCTCGGGCGCGGCTCCGGCGGTGGCGGAGGCACGGCGGGCGATGAGTCCATCATCCCAGCCGTCGCCCGGCCTGTCCCGGTCGTTCTCCAGTCCTTCGCTAGGTGTCGGACCCTCGTCCGGAGTCCGCTCCGGATCCGGTTCCGGTCCACTGCCCCGGCCCGGACCTTCGTCAGTGACGGCAGTCATCGCTGCCACCTCTCCTTCTGCAGTACGGACAGCGCGGCGATCAGTTCGGCCTGTGGTTCGGGGGCCACGTCGAGGGCGTCCAGTGGGGCTAGGCGCCGGTCGCGTTCGCCGCCCAGCACCTGGTCGAGATAGCTGGTGAGCAGTGCCCCGCCCTTGTCACGGAGCCTCAGCGCGCCCTGTGCGCCGATGCGTTCGGCGAGCTGCTCCCCGGCGGTACGGGCCCGGCGCCCGCCGAGCAGGGCGGCGGCCAGCAGGGCGGCGACGGTCTCCGCGTCGGGCGCGGCGTTGCGTTCCATGAGCCGCACCTCCTCCTCGGCCAGCTCCTCCAGGACCCGGCGCCAACGCCTTACGGCCATGGCGATCCGGCCGCGGATGTCCTCCGCCGGTCCCCAGCCGCCCTCTTCGCGGCCCACCGCCTCGAAGCCGAACACCCCTGCCGCGGGCTCCCGCTGCCAGGTCGTCCGGATCTGTTCGTCGGCGGCCGCCACCGCGCACTCGAGGAGTGCGGCGAGGCTCTCCACCAGGGCTTCGAGGACTTCCTCCGAGGTGCTGTACAGGGGGTATCCGCGCCACCGGGTCCGGGCGTCCCCGGCGAGCGCGCCGCCGTTCTGCAGCCGCCGCCGTACGCGCGCACCCTCTTTGCGGTACGCGTCCTCGACCACACCGGTCAGCCGTACGGCGGCCGCGTACTGTGCCGCGACGGCCCCGGCCAGCGCCGGCATCCGGACGTCGAGCGAGTCGATGACCCCGGCCGCCGTACGCCCCACCGCCTGCTGACGGGCCGCCGGATCCTGTGCGCGGTGGGTGAGCCAGGCGCGCAGTGGGGCGACCGCCGTGGTGGGCAGCAATCCGCTGCCGCCGCCCGCCGATTCGGGCAGCTCGGGGATGGTGAAGCGCGGCACCTCGCCGAGACCGGCCTTGGTGAGCAGCGCCCCGTACTGCCGGGAGACCTCGGCGATCACCTGGTGCGGCACCCGGTCGAGGACGGTGACGAGCGAGGCGTCGTACTCCTTGGCGGTACGCAGCAGATGCCACGGCACGGCGTCGGCGTACCGGGCAGCGGTGGTCACCATCACCCAGACGTCCGCCGCGCAGACGAGTTCGGCGGCCAGTACGCGGTTGCGCACGACGAGCGAGTCGATGTCGGGGGCGTCGAGCAGGGCGAGTCCGCGCGGCAGTCCGGTGGCGGTCTCGACGCGCAGCGCGGTCCCTTCCTCGGCCGCGTTCCCGTCGGGTCCGTCGAGGTCGTCGCACTGGCCGGGGTTCGCGGACTCCTCGGGCGAGAGCCAGACCCGGGTCAGCTGCGGGAGCACCCGGATGTCCGCGAACCAGTGATGATCATCCGGATGGCAGACGAGCACCGGGGTCCGGGTGGTCGGCCGCAGCACCCCGGCCTCACTGACCCGGCGCCCGACAAGGGAGTTGACGAGCGTCGACTTGCCCGCGCCGGTGGACCCGCCGATGACGGCGAGCAGGGGCGCCTCGGGGTCCTTGAGGCGGGGCAGCAAGTAGTCGTCGAGCTGGGCGAGCAGCTCGATCCTGGTCTGCCTGGCGCGTGGAGCGCCCGGCAGCGGGAGTGGAAGACGCACGGCGGCGACACGGTCGCGCAGGGCGGAGAGTGCGTCGATGAGCTGAGGCCGTACGTCCAAGGTCACCACATGCGAAGAATGCCCAATTTTGGCGCCTTTTTGAAGCGTATAGACCCCTCTGCGCGGCGGTTCCTCCTCAGGACAGAGGGGACGAGTGGGGCGCAGGCATAACGAGTGCACAACACCCGGGGCGTGAGGCGCCAAAAGCGATGCATGAATCGCACCTACCTGCGATTATCGTTTCGCTTCACCGAACCTCCACATCGTGCCACGCAGGTGAAGCAACCGGGTCCAGGCGATCGGAGCCCTATCCTTGTCCCGGCAGGTCACGTACTGCCCGGATCCCGGGGCTCCAGGCCACCGAGGCCACCACCCGGCCCCCGTAGCTCAGTGGATAGAGCAGGCGCCTTCTAAGCGCTTGGCCGCAGGTTCGAGTCCTGCCGGGGGCGCTTTCAGCCCAGCCGTTGTCAGGCCCTCCCTCGGGAGGGCCTTTTTGTCGGCCGGAGGGACGCTAGCGGGCGCCGCGTAGTGACGACGTAAGGCCGCATGGACCCCCTGGTGGGGAAGGTGGCTGGCCCCGCGCGCACGGAGCCGGCGGCCGAGATCCGGGCGGGCGAACGATGACATTAGCTCTTATGCAGAGCTAAAATGGACCCGTGAAGGCGAGTGATCTCCCCGACGAGCTCGCCGGACTTCTGCCCCGCATCCAGCGGCTGGCCCGGCGCAGGCTGTGGAGCGGCCTGTCCACCCCCCGGCTGCGCGGAGCCCATGCCGAACTGCTGCGGCTGGTGGCCACGGATCCCGGTATACGGGTCTCGACGGCCGCTCACCGCTTGTGCCTCGCGGCGAACTCGGTGAGCACCCTGGTGAACCACCTGGTCGCGGAGGGGCTGCTGCGGCGGGAGACGGACCCCGGCGACGCGCGAGCCGCGCTGCTGTACCCCACCCCGGCCGGGGCGGAGCGGCTGCGCGAGTGGCACGCCGCCCGCGAGGCGCTCTTCCGTTCGCACCTGGCCGGGCTCGGCGACGAGGACCGGGCGGCACTCACCGCCGCCCTCCCGGCCCTGCGCCGGCTCGCCGCATCACTGCGCGAGGAGGATGAGACCACGTGACCACCCGCACGGCACCCACGGCACCCGCCGTCCGCTGCACCGCCCTGACCTACAGCTTCGGCGGTTCGAAGGCCGTCGACGGCCTGGACCTGCTGGTGCACCCCGGAGAGGTGTTCGGACTCCTCGGCCCCAACGGCGCGGGCAAGACCACCACCATGCGCGCCATCACCACCCTGCTGCCGGTGCCGGCCGGGGTCGTCGAGGTGTTCGGCCACGACGCGGCCCGGCAGCGGATGGAAGTGCGCCGCCTGCTCGGTTACGTACCGCAGCAGTTGTCGGCCGACGCCGGGCTGACCGGCGTGGAGAACGTCCAGCTGTTCGCCCGCGTCTACGACGTGCCCCGCCGCGAGCGCGCGGCCCGGGTCGCCCAGGCCCTGGACGCCGTCGGCCTCGGCGATGTCGCGGGCCGACTCGCCGCCACGTACTCCGGCGGCATGGTCCGCCGCCTCGAACTGGCCCAGGCCCTGGTCAGCGCGCCGCGCCTGCTGATCCTGGACGAGCCGACGATCGGGCTCGACCCGATCGCCCGCGACAGCGTCTGGGACCGCATCAACGAGATCCGGACCGGCACCGGGATGACCGTCCTGGTGACCACGCACTCCATGGACGAGGCCGACAGCCGCTGCGACCGGCTCGCCCTGATGCACCTCGGCAGGCTCCGCGCGCTCGGTACCCCCACCGAGCTCAGGAGTGAACTGGTCGCCCACCGCCGGGAAACCGGCGAAGCGCAGTCCCCGCCGCCGTCCCTGGAGGACGTCTTCCGCCACCACTCCGGAAGCGGACTGGACGATCCCGGGGCCGCGGAGGAGAAAGGAGCGTTCAACGATGTCCGCCGCACCCGCCGCACCGCGTCCCGCCGCGGCTGAGCCCGATCCGCGCTTCGCCCTGCTGCTCACCCCGCCACCGCCCCGCACCGGCTGGCGGGTCGTACCGGCACGGGTCGGCGCGATGTGCGCGGTCGAGCTCCAGAAGCTGCTGCACGACCGCACCGAGATCTACACCCGTGCCGTCCAGCCCGCCCTCTGGCTGCTGATCTTCGGCACGACCTTCTCCCGCATCCACGCCATCCCGACCGGCGGCGTCCCCTATCTCGACTTCCTGGCGCCCGGGATCATCGCCCAGTCGGCCATGTTCATCGCGATCTTCTACGGCATCATGATCATCTGGGAGCGCGACTCCGGCGTCCTCACCAAACTCATGGTGACCCCGACCCCGAGGTCCGCCCTGGTGACCGGCAAGGCGTTCGCCGCCGGGGTGAAGGCCGTGATCCAGGCCGTCGTCGTCATCGTGATCGCCGCCCTGCTGGGGGTCGGCATGAGCTGGAACCCCCTGCATCTGCTCGGGGTGGCCGTGGTGGTCGTGCTCGCCTCGGCGTTCTTCTCGTGCCTGTCGATGTCCATCGCCGGGATAGTCCTCACCCGTGACCGGCTGATGGGCATCGGCCAGGCCATCACCATGCCGCTGTTCTTCGCCTCCAACGCGCTCTACCCGGTCGCCCTGATGCCCGGCTGGCTCCAGGCGGTCAGCAAGGTGAACCCGCTGAGCTACCAGGTCGACGCCCTGCGCGGCCTGCTCATCGGCACCCCGTCGCATCTCGGCCTGGACTTCGGCGTGCTGGCCTTCGCCGCGGCGGTCGGCATCGTGACCGCCGGGTCGCTGCTCGGCCGGCTCGCCCGCTGACGGGCGGCGACGGACAGCCCGGTTCAGCGCGTTGAATCGATCGGCCTGGTCGCCGAGTAGAGGCGGAGATCGATCCGGCCGCCGTGCACGAGGCCGGCGTTGCGCAGCGTGCCCTCGTAGTGCATCCCCGCCTTGACCGCCACGCGCTGCGAGGCGGTGTTGCCGACCGCCGCCCTGAGCTCCATCCGTTCGAAGCCCTGCTCGTCCAGGAGCCATCGGGCGAGGGCCGATGTGGCCTCCGACGCCACTCCGCGGCCCCGCGCCCAGGGCGCCACCCAGTATCCGACCTCGCTGACCAGGACCCGCCAGTCGGTCTTCTTCAGGCCCACGGTGCCCAGCAGCCTGCCCCCGGACCGGGCGGATATCGCGAAGTGGACGCCGTCGCCCGACTCGCGCAGCGCGGGGGCGACCCGTGTGCACCAGGACCTGGCGTCCTCGGAGGTGTACGGGTGCGGGAGCGGGAGCCAGCGCTGGGTCAGTTCGTCCGAGCACGCGGACCGGGTGTCCTCGATGTCCTCGGAGGTGAACGCCCGGAGCGTCAGATCCGCTGTGTGCACGACCGTCTCCGGAAACCTGTGGGCTGTGATCGTTCGCTCCGTCCTTCGCGTTGCCGCTGGTCGCGCCGACGCTACCAACGGGGCCCCGTACAGCGCCCGGTGATATTCGCGGCGACTCCGTCCGGCACCGGGCCGGCGCATGGCGACCATGTATGTGAATCGATTCATCGCAACAGGAGCCGACCGCCCCATCAGGGTGACACCCGGGCCGCGCACGCACACGACCACACCCCACCCTCCTTCCACTCACTCTCCCTCCCAACCTCAGCAAATTCCCGCTGCCCACCCATTGACTACGCCCGCAAACCCCGTCTAGCTTCCGAGGAGCCCGATTGAAACCTTTCACGACGTGTGGGCCCCTGCGGCTCCCCGCCGGCTGGGTCCACCGCTCAGGAGCCCCTCATGAACAAGTCCGCCAAGGGCCCGGACTCGGCCCCGGAGCCGGCGCCGGTCCTGGCGCTGAAGGGTGTGAGCAAGTCCTTCGGTGCCGTACGTGCCCTGCAGGACGTGTCCCTCGAACTCTTCCCCGGTGAGGCGCACGCGCTCGCCGGGGAGAACGGCGCGGGAAAGTCCACCCTCATCAAGGCGCTCGCCGGGGTACACCGCCCTGACAACGGTGTCGTGCTGCTCGACGGGGAACCCGTCGTGTTCAACGGCCCCGCCGCCGCCCGGGACGCCGGTATCGCCGTCATCTACCAGGAGCCGACGCTCTTCCCCGATCTGTCGATCGCCGAGAACATCTTCATGGGCCGCCAGCCCCGGCGTTCCTTCGGCCGGATCGACCGCAGGGCGGTACACGACACGACCGCGGGGCTGATGCGCCGGCTCGGCGTCGAACTGGACCCCGACCGGCCGGCCCGCGGCCTCTCCATCGCCGACCAGCAGATCGTGGAGATCGCCAAGGCGCTCTCCTTCGAGGCCCGCGTCCTGATCATGGACGAGCCGACCGCCGCGCTCACCGGCAGCGAGACCGCGCGGCTGTTCGCCGTCGTACGGGCGCTGCGCGCCGAGGGTGCGGCCGTGCTGTTCATCTCGCACCGGCTCGACGAGATCTTCGAGCTCTGCCAGCGCGTCACCACCCTGCGCGACGGCAGGTGGATCTCCTCCGAGCCGTTGGAAGGGCTCACCGAGGACGGGCTCGTACGGCTCATGGTCGGCCGTGACCTCGACGACCTCTACCCGAAGCAGGACGCCACCGTCGGCGAAGTGGCGCTCTCCGTGCGGCGGCTGACCCGGGAGGGCGTCTTCCGCGATGTGTCGTTCGAGGTGCGCCGGGGCGAGATCGTCGCACTGGCCGGACTCGTCGGGGCCGGCCGTACCGAGGTGGCCCAGGCCGTCTTCGGCGTCGACCGTGCCGACGCCGGTGAGGTGCGGGTGAACGGCACCGCGCTGCGCGCCGGTTCGCCCACCGCCGCGATGGCCGCCGGTCTCGCCCTCGTACCCGAGGACCGCCGGCAGCGCGGGCTCGTCATGGAGATGTCGATCGAGCGCAACATCGGCCTCACCGGGCTCGGTGAGGTCCGTCGCGGCGCGCTGGTCAGCCGGGCCCTGGAGCACGACCGGGCCGCCGACTGGGCGCTGCGCCTCCAGCTCAAGTACAACCGGCTGGCCGACACCGTCGGAGTGCTCTCCGGCGGCAACCAGCAGAAGGTGGTGCTGGCCAAGTGGCTGGCCACCGAACCCTCCGTACTCATCGTCGACGAGCCCACCCGCGGCATCGACGTCGGCACCAAGGCCGAGGTCCACCGGCTGCTCTCCGCACTGGCCGCCGAAGGGCTCGCCGTGCTGATGATCTCCTCCGATCTGCCCGAGGTGATCGGCATGGCCGACCGGGTGCTCGTCATGCACGAGGGCCGGCTCGTCGCCGAACTCCCGCGCGCGGACGCCACCGAGGAGACCGTCATGGCGGCGGCGACCGGTCTCGGCGAAAGGACAGCGGCATGACCACCACCGTCGTAAGCCCGCCGGACAGCGGTCCGAAGGCGCCGTCCCGCAGCGCGGCCTCGCTCGTGGACACGGTCTTCCGGGCCCGCGAGATCTCCATCGCCGGGGCGCTGGTCCTGCTGATCCTCGGCACCTATCTGGCCAATCCGCGCTTCCTGTCGGACCAGGGCATCAAGGACCTGCTGCTCAACTCCTCGATCCTGGTGCTGCTCGCGGTCGGCCAGTCCGCCGTCGTCATCACCCGCAACATCGACCTCTCGGTCGGCTCCGTCGTCGGGCTCTCCGCCTTCGCCTGCGGCAAGTTCGTCGCCGGGACCGATCACGGCGTGCTCACCGTCATGCTGCTGGGCATCGCCATCGGGGTGGTCTGCGGGCTGGTCTCCGGCGCGCTCGTCAGCTTCGGCAAGGTGCCGGCGCTCGTCGTGACGCTCGGCATGCTCTACATCATCCAGGGCGTCGACTACTGGTGGGCGCAGGGCGACCAGATCGGCGCGGCCGAGGTCCCCGACCAGATCCTCGGGCTCGGCAGCGGAAGCGTCCTTGGCGTGCCGTACCTCCCGCTGATCACCGTGGTGCTGCTCGCCGCGACGGCGTACTTCCTGCGCAGTTACCGCTCGGGGCGCGAGCTGTACGCGATCGGGTCGAGCCCGGAGGCCGCGGTGCTCGCCGGAGTGCCGATACGGCGTCGGATCCTGGCCGCGTACGCCTTCTCGGGGGCCGTCGCCGGTTTCGCGGGCACCCTGTGGCTCGCCAGGTTCGGCACGGTCGTCGCGGACAACGCACACGGCTGGGAGCTGACCGTCGTGAGCGCCGTCGTCGTCGGCGGTGTCGCCATCACCGGCGGCACGGGCACGGTGTGGGGCGCCGCCCTGGGCGCCCTGTTGCTCACCACCATCGGCAGTGTGCTGGTGGTCCTGAAGGTCGACTCGTTCTGGCAGGGCGCCATCACCGGCGCACTGCTGCTCCTGGCCATCAGCATCGACCGAATCGTGAACCTGCGGATGACCGCCGCACTGAGGAAGAGGAGCGCCCGGCATGACAACGGCGCCTGAGACCGAGAAGGCAGCCCCCACCCCGCGGGGGTCCGCCAGGCCGAAGGGTTCGCTGCGCGGCCTGGCACTGCGCTGGGACACCGCGGTCGGGGCGCTCCTGGTGGCGGTCTTCGTGATCGGACTCGGTACGACCGACGGCTTCGGCTCCGGTGAGAACCTCGCGTTCGCGTTCAACGACATCGCGGAAGTCGCCCTCATCGCACTGCCGATGACGCTTCTGGTGGTCGCCGGACAGGTCGACCTGTCGGTCGCCTCCATGCTGGGTCTGGGCAGCGCGCTGACCGGTTCGCTGTGGGACGCGGGGTGGGCCTTCGAGACGATCGTGCCGGTGGTGCTGCTGGTGGGCGTCGCCGGAGGGCTGCTCAACGGCTGGCTGGTCACCAAGGTCGGGCTGCCGTCGCTGGCCGTCACGATCGGCACGCTGGCGCTCTACCGGGGTCTGGCCTCGGTGGCGCTCGGCAGCGACGCGGTGACCGACTTCCCGCAGACGTACGCGGACTGGGCCGTCGACACGACCACGGTGCCCGGCACCTTCCTCACGTATCCCGTCCTGCTGTTCATCGTGCTCGCCGTGGTCACCGCGATCGTGCTGCACGCGACCGGTCTGGGGCGTTCCCTGTTCGCGATCGGGGCGCAGGAGGAGGCCGCGTACTTCGCGGGCATCCGGGTCAAGCGGATCAAGCTGCTGCTGTTCGTGGTCACCGGACTGTTCTCCGCCTTCGCCGGCATCGTCTTCACCCTGCGCTACGGCAGTGCCCGCGCCGACAACGGACTCGGCTTCGAAATGCTCGTCATCGCCTCCGTACTGCTCGGCGGCGTCGACTTCGACGGCGGGAAGGGCACGCTCTTCGGCGCGGTCGCCGGGGTACTGCTCATCGGAGTCCTGAAGAACCTGCTGACGCTCAACGACATCGCCAACGAGGTGCAGGTCATCGTGACCGGTCTGCTGCTCGTGGCCTCCGTCCTCACCCCACGCGTCATCGCGGCCGTGGTCGAACGACGGCACCGGCGCGCTGCCGGCGCCCGCCCCTGACCCCTTCTCCCCCGTCCTCTCCCGCACTCCTCGAAAGGCACACCGCAGCCATGATGCTCCGCAATGCCGCTGGGCGCCGCGCCGTCACCACCGCCGCCACCGCGCTCTCGCTCGCTCTCGCCCTCAGCGCCTGTTCCGGTACGACGAAGGACAGTTCCGACAAGGAGTCCACGAAGGCCGGGTCCACGGCGAAGGCCGATCCGGGTGCGGCGCTGAAGAAGGGGCTGAAGCTCGCCTTCCTGCCCAAGCAGATCAACAACCCGTACGAGAAGATCGTCGACGACGCGGGGATCGAGGCGGCCAAGGAGTACGGCGGCACGGGCAAGGAGGTCGGCCCGTCCGATGCCAGCGCCTCCTCGCAGGTCAGCTACATCAACACGCTGATCCAGCAGCGCCAGGACGCGATCCTGGTCGCCGCCAACGACCCGAACGCGGTGTGCGGTCCGCTGAAGCAGGCCATGAAGAAGAACATCAAGGTCGTGGCGTACGACTCCGACACCGCGAAGGAGTGCCGCCAGCTCTTCATCAACCAGGCCAGCTCCGAGGAGATCGGCCGCAGCCTGGTGCAGCACCTCGGTGAGCAGATCGGGTACAAGGGCAAGATCGCGATCCTCTCGGCCACTCAGAACGCGACGAACCAGAACACCTGGATCGAGTTCATGAAGGACGAGCTGAAGCTGCCCAAGTACAAGGGCATGAAGCTGGTGAAGGTGGCTTACGGGGACGACGCGGACCAGAAGTCCTTCCAGCAGACGCAGGGCCTGATGCAGGCCTACCCCGACCTGAAGGGCATCATCTCGCCCACCACGGTCGGCATCGCGGCGGCCGCCCGCTACCTGAGCGACTCCTCGTACAAGGGCAAGGTCGTGCTGAACGGTCTGGGTACCCCGAACCAGATGCGCAAGTACGTCAAGGACGACACCGTCGAGCAGTTCTCGCTGTGGAACCCCGAGGAGCTCGGCTACCTCGGGTCGTACGCCGCCGCCGCGCTGGCCTCCGGTCAGATCACCGGTGCGGAGGGCGAGAAGTTCAAGGCGGGCAAACTCGGCGAGTACACGATCGGCAAGGACGGCGAGGTCATCCTCGGCAAGCCGACCGTCTTCGACAAGAAGAACATCGACAAGTTCGACTTCTGAGCCGCTTCACCTGGTACGGAGGGGACTTCCCATGCAGCGTGTCTGCTTTCTGCTGAACGTGCGCGGGGACCGGATCGACGAGTACCGCGAGCGCCATGCCGCCGTCTGGCCCGACATGCTCGCGGCGCTCTCCGCGGCAGGCTGGCGGAACTACTCGCTCTTCCTGCGCGAGGACGGGCTGCTCGTCGGCTATCTGGAGACGGAGGACTTCGACGCGGCACGCGAGGCGATGGCCGCCACCGAGGTGAACGAGCGGTGGCAGCGCGACATGGCCGGCTTCTTCGAGCAGACCGGGGCGGCGGACGACGCCATGGTGCCGCTCACCGAGGTGTTCCACCTGGCGTGAGGCGCGGCGCCCGGCCCGGATTCCCCTGGGGGTCCGGGCCGGGCGCCGTCCTCGTCCTGGAGCCGTCGCGAGGGGCGAGGCCCGCCCGCCAGGGGCACCGGACAGCCCTCAGTGCGCGGCGACGACCAGCAGCACGAAGGCGAGGAGCGAGAGCGCGGTCCGGAAGCGGTGGAAGGCGTTCCACCTGGCCTCGAAGGCGGTACGGGCCGCCGTTTCGTCGCCGCCTCCAACGCCTCCTCCGTCCCCGATTTCGGCTTCGGCTTCGGCTTCGGCTTCGGCTTCGGCTTCGGCTTCGGCAAGTGCCTTGTTCAGCGGGATGTTGCCGCCGATCGTGACCAGATGGGAGACGACGGCGCAGGCCAGCACGATGACCACCAGCCCCCACCACTTCTCGCCGTTCTCCGTGAACACCGCGATGCCTGGGAAGACGATCGCGCCGAGGAAGAGGATCAGGAACGCGGGCCCGGGGACCTTCTCGTTGAAGCGGCGCATCGCGGCCGTGAACCGGTCGTCCGGCAGCGCGGCCAGACCGGGCATCACCGCGATGAGGAACGTCAGCAGGAAGCCCGCGTAGAGGCCGGTCGTGATGACGGCGAGATTGAGGAACAAGGAGGCCATGGGCCCATCCTGACCCAACGGGTCCGGCCGCACAGCCCAATTCCGTACGGCTGTGCGACCGAAGGGCCTCCGCCGGTTCCCCTCTCCGTGCCGGCGACCGGGGTGGTCAGTCCATCTCGCCCTCTCCCGAACCGGTCCCGGTGTCCTCGCGGCCACCCCTGAGCCGGTCCGCGCGACCGATCGCCGTGGCCAGCTTCGTCACCGATTCGTCCTCCGTCCGCGAGGCCAGCGTCTTTGCCCTGGAGGCGAGTTCGGTGAGTCCGGGCGCCCCCGGAAGCTCTCCGCCGCGCAGAATGTCGGCGAAGTAGGCTGCGACGGCGGCCACTTGAAGCCGTTCGCTGCGGCCACCCCACAGCTTCCCGAGGACCGCTCCGGTTTCCACGGACCCCGTCTCCTCGTGCGCGGCACGGGACTTGGGGTCAAGCCAGCGCACCGTCGCGGTCGCCACGTGGCCCGATGCGCCGTCCCGCAGGCGCACGGCGTACAGCGCCGTCACGGTGTGCCCGGGACCGACCTCGCCGCCGTCCACACCGTCGTCGCGGAAGTCCTCGTCGGCGACCTTGCGGTTCTCGTAGCCGATCAGCCTGAACTTCTCCACGGTCTTCGGGTCGAAGGCCACCTGCGCCTTGGCGTCGCGCGCCGTCAGTTCGAGGTGCGCGGGCAGCTGGTCGACGAAGACCTTGCGGGCCTGCTCCTCGTCGGCGATGTACGTGGTGTGACCGTCGCCCTTGTCGGTGAGCCGCTCCATCAGGGCGTCGCCGTAGTCGCTGCCGACCCCGACGCCGAACAGGGTGATGCCGTACTCGCGGCGGGCGGAGTCGATGCGGTCGAGGATCGCGTCGGCGTCGGTCTCACCGGTGTTGGCGAGCGCGTCGGAGAGCAGGACGACACGGTTGTTGGCTCCCTTGCGGTGGCCGTGCACCGCCTCGTCGTAACCGCGCCGGACGCCCGCCTCCACATTGGTGGAGTCGGTGGCCTCCATGGAGTCGACGGCGTCGTGGATCTTTCCGCGGTGGTCGCGCAGCCGGGTCATCGGCAGGACGGTCCGCGCCGCGTCGCTGAAGGTGACCAGGGATACCGAGTCGTCGTCGCGCAGTTCGTCGGTGAGGATGCCGAGCGAGCTCTTGACCAGGCCGAGGCGGTCGGACGAGGCCATCGAGCCCGAGATGTCGACGACGAAGGTAATGGCCGCGGGCGGCCGTTCGGCGCTGCTCGGCGCGGCCCTGGTCGCCAGACCGACCCGCACCAGCGACCAGTCCCCGGCGCCGGCTCCGGCTCCGGCCCGCGCCCCGTCGACGGAGACCGAGAAGCCGTTGCCCTTCGGCCGCCGGTAGCCCTGGCGGAAGCTGTTGACGAACTCCTCGGGCCGTACGGTCTCCCGCTCGGGCAGGCGCCCGTCGGCGAGGGTGCGGCGGGCGTATCCGTAGGAGGCGGTGTCCACGTCCAGGGCGAAGGTGGACAGGTAGTCGGGCGCGGGCTCCTTCAGCCGGTCCGCGCCCTTCGCCGCGCCCGGCTCCTTCGCCCCGTACTCGGCGCCTCCGCCGGTCGCGGCCGGAGCCGGGGCGGGCCCTCCCCGGCGGTCGGAGGCGGAGCTCTTGCTGCCGGTGCCCTCCCCCGTGCAGCCGGTCAGCAGCACCCCGCCCGCCAGGAGCAGCCCCACTGCCCCGCGGTACATCCGTGTCCGGCGTTCCATCCCGTACCCCCAGTGTCGTCGTATCACCACGTGTGAATGTGACGTGCGAACGAGGACACCGGAGCCGACGAGGACGTTGCGGAAGCATCTCGATGCGACAACGCGGGACGGGAGTTCAGCGGAATATCAGGGTCAGGACACGATGTCCTTACGACTGAACCCGCGGAAGGCGAAAGCGAACAGGATCAGGGCATACGTCACCGAGATCGCCGCGCCCTTCACCATGCCGCCCCACTCCAGCCCGGGCTGGAGTGCGTCCGCCCAGGCGAACTGCCAGTGGGCGGGCAGGAACTCGCGCCAGGAGCCGAGGGCGGTGACGGCATCCAGCACATTGCCGACGATGGTCAGCCCGACCGCGCCGCCGACCGCGCCCAACGGGGCGTCCGTCCTGGTCGACAACCAGAACGCCAGCCCCGCGGTGACGAGTTGGGAGACGAAGATGAACGCGACGACGAGCGCGAGCCGCGGCACGGTGTCCCCTGTGGCGAGCGCACCGCCGGTGGGCAGCTGGAGCGGCCCCCAGCCGTACGCGGCAGCTCCCGCCGCCAGCGCGACGAGCGGTAGCAGCACCATCGCGGCCAGGCTGAAACCGAGCGCCACGACGAGCTTGCTCCACAGCAGCCGTGACCGGGGCACGGGCGCCGCGAGCAGATAGCGCAGCGAGGACCAACTGGCCTCGGAGGCGACGGTGTCGCCGCAGAACAGCGCCACCGGGACCACGAGCAGGAAACCTGCCGAGACGAACAGGCAGGTCGCGGCGAAGTTGGCGGCGGACTGGGTCGCGGTGTCCATCAGGGTGAGCCGGTCGCTGCCGCCCTGCCCGCCGCCGCCCGGGGTGCCGCCGATCGCGAACGCGATGATCAGGATGAACGGCAGCGCGCCCAGCACGCCGCCCATGAGCATCGTGCGCCGCCGGCGCAGCTGCCGCATCGCTTCCACCCGCAGGGGAAGGGTGCGCCGGGCACGGTATCCGGGGGCCTCCGGGGCCTCGGTGACTTCTGCTGCGGTACTCATGCGGAGCCTCCGGAGATCAGGGTGAGGAACGCGTCCTCCAGGCGGCGGTGCGGACCGACACCCGTCAACGGCACGTCCAGCCGCACCAGTTCGGCGACCAGCTGGGGGGACGTCGCCCCGTCGAGGCGGACGAGGAGCCCGTGCCCGTCGTCCGCGCGGACGGCGGAGCCGATGCCCGGCAGTGCGGCGATCTTCTCCACGAGGGGTTCGGTGAGCTCGTCGGCCGAGGTGACGAGCACCATGTCGCCCGAGCCGGTGATCTCGGCGACCGGGCCCGCCTGGACGAGCCGGCCACGGTCCATGACCACCAGGTGGGTGCAGGACTGTTCGACCTCGGACAGGAGGTGGCTGGAGACGATGACGGTCCGGCCGCCGGCCGCGTACCGGATCATCACGTCCCGCATCTCGCGGATCTGGGGCGGGTCCAGGCCGTTGGTCGGCTCGTCGAGGATGAGGAGGTCCGGCATGCCCAGCATGGCCTGGGCGATGGCGAGCCGCTGCCGCATGCCCTGCGAGTACGTGCGGACCGCTCGGGCCAGTGCGTCCCCGAGTCCGGCGATCTCCAGGGCCTCCTCGATGTGCGAGTCCTCGGCGGGCCGCCCGGTGGCCTGCCAGTACAGCTCCAGGTTGGCGCGGCCGGACAGGTGCGGCAGGAACCCGGCCCCTTCGACGAAGGAGCCGACCCTGGACAGCACGGGCGCCCCGGGACGGATGGCCCGTCCGAAGACCCGGATCTCTCCGTCGTCGGGCGTGATGAGCCCCATGAGCATGCGCAGCGTGGTGGTCTTCCCGGCGCCGTTGGGGCCCAGCAGCCCGAGCACCTGCCCCTTCTCCACCCGGAAGGACAGCTCCCGCACGGCGTACCGGTCGGCGGACTTGGCGTACTTCTTCGACAGCCCGGTGATCTGGAGCGGCACGTCGACGAGCGCCGGGTCCGGTGCGGGGGTGGCGGTGCGGCGCCGCATGGTGAGCAGCAGGGCGGCCGCGATCACGACGGCGGCGGCCGGCAGCCCCCAGGTCCACCAGGACAGGGCGGCCGAGGCGGTCGTGAGTCCGGGGGCGGTGGGAATGGTCAGGGGGCCGTCGAGGGAGACGGTGTACGTGGTCGGCGCGGCCGGGGAGGCGTAACCGAGGTCGGTGGAGGCCAGTACGAGCCGGAGCCGGTGGCCCGAGTCGACTTCGTGGTCGACGGCGGGCAGCGTGAGTTCCAGGGGCTTGCCCTGCTGGTCGGGGGTGATCCGGTAAGGGGTGACGAGCTGGTGGGGCAGCACCTGCTGCTTGCCGTCCGGCGATACGTCGTAGACCTTGCCGAACAGCACGGCGTCGCCCTCGGCCGCCTTCACGTTCACGCGGACGGTCGGCGAGCCGGTGATGTGGCGTGAGGTCTTCAGCGGGGCGGATTCGAAGCGGGCGTACTGGCCGGGGAAGTCGACGGAGAGCCCGACGCCCAGGGTGGACAGCTGGGCGAGCCCACCGCCGGTGCCGGGAACGGCCGAGATGGACGGCGGGGTGGCCCCGGCGGGGTTGGCGAACGTCTGTGTCCGCCCCCGCAGCTCGATCTTCTCGCCCCCGCTGTTCAGCCCCGGGTAGGTGTCATCGCTGGCGCCGCGTGTGAGAGCGGCCCCGTCCGTGGAGTCGATGCCGCCGGTCCGGGTGACGCGGAAGGCGGGGCCGGTGTCGGCGCCCTTGTCGTCCTTGAGATAGCGGTCGAACCAGTTGTCGACGCGCTGCCGCACCCGGTGGGACTCCTTGTCGCCGCCGTCGTGCCCGCCGGTGACCCAGTCCACGGAGACGGGCGCGCCGTTCGCCTTGATGGCCTTCGCCATGTCGTCGGCCTGGCCGAGCGTGAAGAGGGAGTCGGACTGCCCCTGCATGATCAGCGTGGGCACCTTGATGCGGTCGGCCACGGCGCTGGGCGAGCGCTCGGTGAGCAGCGCGCGGGCGGCTGCGTCCGGCTTCCCGCTGACGGCGACCCGTTGGTACATGTCGCAGAGCTGCTTCTCCAGGTTCCGGCAGCCACCGCCGGTGGTGACGAAGAGGCTGGCCCAGAGCTTCTTGAACACCCCGTCGGGGAAGAGGGCCTCGGCGAGGTTCCAGTACGTCATCTCCGGGGCGATGGCGTCGACGCGCGGGTCGTACCCGGCGGCGAGCAGCGAGAGCGCACCACCGTAGGAGGCGCCCGTGACCCCGACTCTCGGGTCACCGGCGGCGTCGAGCTGCACCTCGGGCCGGTCCGCCAGCCAGTCGATCAGCTCGGAGACGTCCTTGACCTCTTTGTCGGGTGCGTTGATCGAGGTCTTCCCGCCGGACTTGCCGAAGCCACGGGCGGACCAGGTCAGCACGGCGTACCCGTCGGCGGCCAGATTCTGCGCCTGCGACCGGTTGTCGCCCTTGTTGCCGCCGAACCCGTGCCCGATCAGTACGGCGGGCCTGCGCTTGGTCCCGCCGGTGGTGAAGTACGAGGTGTCGAGGGTCACCCCGTTGATGCGCATCGTCCGGTCCTGTCGGTGCACGGCCGGCGCGCTGTCGTCGGCGGTGGCGGTCCAGGTGCCCGCCCCGGCCAGCACGACGAGCGCGGCGATACCGGCCGCCCACCGGCCTCGGTTACGGGGCAGCAGGCGCCGCCACCGGGGCGTACGCGCTTGAGGGGTGTCCATGTGTCGACCCTAAGCGGGACACGACCCCGTCTACGCTGCCCCCCGGGGGAGGTCTCCGGCCTCCTCAAGGCGTACGGCGCTCCCCGGACGTACTCCGCCTGCGGTATGTACGCCCCCGCCCCGGCCCATCCCGGCTCGACCCGGCCCGACCCGACCTCCGAGAGGCCCGCATGGACAACCCGGTGGAAATCCGCCGCGCCACGACCGTCGCCGAGCTGGAGGCCGCCCAGCACCTCTACGACGGACCGGCCCGCGCGGACTGGGCGGCCCGCTTCCTCGCCGCGGACGGCCACCTGATGGTGATCGCCTACGTGGCGGGCGCCCCGGCCGGTTTCGTGTCCGGCATCGAGATGCTGCACCCCGACAAGGGCTCGGAGATGTGCCTGTACGAACTCTCGGTCGCCGCCCCCTACCGCCGCCGCGGCATCGGCACCGCCCTGACCCGTGCCCTGGCCGCGGTGGCCCGTGAGCGGGGCTGCTACGACATGTGGGTCGGCGTCGACCTCGACAACGAGGCCGCGCTGGCGACGTACCGCTCGGCGGGCGCGGGGGACGACGGCGGATTCGCGATGCTGACGTGGGCGTTCGACGCGTCGGGGTGAGTGCGGCTCAGTGCTTGAGCGTGGACAGGCTCAGTGCTTGAGCGTGGACAGGCTCAGTGCTTGAGCGTGGACAGGCTCAGTGCTTGAGCGTGGACATGAGATCCCGCATGTCACTGATCAGGGCCGACTGATAAGCGCTCAGGTCCGGGGTCTTCTCGTCGCCGTCGGCAGGCCGGCCGCCGCCGTCGGTGCGGTCGTACACGAAGAAGACGGAGAGCCGCAGGCTGAGAACCGCGCCGCCGTCCAGGACGCGCAGCTCGGTCTCCCCGTTGTCCAGGGAGAGCAGATAGGCCTTGTCGCCGAGGTCCGGAACGGCGTCCACCCGGGTCTGCGGGTCCACACCGAGCTCGGTCGCGTTCCGCTCGGCCTCGAACTCCTCGCGCGGGTCGGTCCTCTTGTGCAGGGCGATCGTGACGGCCACCGAGTACTGGTGGGAGCCGTCCTTGTCCGACCCTCCGTCCCTATCCGACCGGAGACTGATGTAGCACCGCGCCCGGTCGAGCGCGGCGTGACGCAGTATGCCCGCGTCCAAAGAACCCGCGGGCTCCCTCGGCGCGATCGCCGCACCGATCGACTTCAGCCGTACGTCCGGGCAGGGATCCTTGTCCAGCCGGTACCCGTGCAGGTCCGGCGACCGGTCGGCCTGCGCGTACACGACCAGGGATGTCGCCCACAGTGCCGACGCGACCAGGGCCCCGCCGAGCGCCCACCACCATCGCGTCCACGGCCCCCGGGCCAGCGGCTCCCGCGGGCGCGGGGTCGGCGGGGCGCACACGTCCAGCACGTCGGTTTCGCCCGCCGCGTCGAACTCCCCGGCCATTTCCGGTTCGGAAATCATCCCTGCTCCCCCTAGCTCGTCCCCTGAGCCGCGTCTCGGGACGACACGCGCCGTACGCGCTCCCGGTGTCGAGGCTGCGCTCGGTCCAGCTTGCAGCACCCAGGGTGGAGTCCGGGGCTGGGGACCCTTTGACCGCCGACCAGGCAACGGCGGCGCCCTCCACGGTGGTCTCCACCTGGAGTGCGGTTGCGTGGGCACCCAACTCCGGCTTCAAGCAATGCCGTTGGACGACCTTCCCTCGTACGTACAGCCAATCTTCCCGAATCGATCAGCCGACGAGGACCTCCGTGTTCTGGCAGGCGGTCAGCAGCCAGCTGCCATCGTCCTGCTTGCTCATCACGTACAACGGAGCCCCCTCACTCTCGTCATCCGGGGACAGGTAGCGCTGACGAACCTTGACCGCCGCGACGTCGCGGCGGATGAAGAACACGTGGACCACCTCGTAGCTGACCTTGCCTTCCCAGTTGGCCGCGGGGAGCACCTTCCGGGTGAACTCCGAGATCGCGTCGAGGCCGATGAGGACCTTGCCGTGGGCGGTCGTCCAGACCGCGTCGGGGTGAAAGAGCGCGAGGAACGAGTCGGGGTCCTTGTGCTGCTGGGAGTGCTCGACGGCGGCAACGACCTGATTGACGGCTTCGATGTCTTCGGCGCGCGCCGTGGAATCCGTGTTCATGCGGACCATCGTGATACCTCAAGCACGGTTGAGATCAAGACCCGGCGAGGCCATCGCCCGCGTCTCATGGCGAATTCTCGCGCTGACCGCCGCCGTCCGGCACAACGACCACACCGGACAACCCGCCCTTCGCCCACTCGCCGCCTGCGGCCGGGCACCTGGCACCTGGCACCTGGCACCTGGGAATCGATCACTCGGGAACCCGGCACAATCGCGTCAAGGCGCCGGGGGACGGCGCATTCGCCATATACCGGGGCCGTTCAGCACGACGGGCTGACGCGCCGCCCGGCCCCGGAAATCGCGTCGCGCCACGCCGGACAGGGCTGGCACCCTGCCCCCATGACTCATCCAGAGGTACTGCTCATCGGCGGGCGCGCGGGCGTGGGGAAGTCCACCGTGGCCTGGGAGGTATCGGCACGGCTGCGGGAGGCGGGGACCCCTCACACCGTCATCGAGGGCGACTTCATGGGCCAGGTCCACCCGGCTCCGGAGGACGACCCTCACTGCGCGCAGATCACCGCGAGGAACCTGGCAGCGGTCTGGGCCAACTTCGCGGACCTGGGACACAGCCGCCTCATCTACACGAACACGGTGAGCGTGCTGGCCGAGTCGGCGGCCATGTTCGAGCGCGCGATGGGCGCGGACGTGCGGATGGTACGGATCCTGCTCACCGCGTCCGACGAGACGACGGCCCACCGCCTCGCAGGCCGCGAGATCGGCTCCGAGCTGGAGCACGAACTCCGCGCCAGCACCCGTAAGGCCCGCCTTCTCGACGCACGGGCCCCGGCGGACACGCTCCGAGTGGCGACGGACGGCCGGACGGTGGTGGACATCGCCCAGGAGATCGTGATGGCTGCGGAGTGGGGGGCGCGGACGGCGTGACCGCGGCCCAGCTGTTGAGGGGCGCGGCAGAGGCGACGTCGCCCACGCGAGTGGTCTCGACTGCCAGGACGTCTCCCGGCCCTCCTGCGAACTCTGAACGACTTGGCGCCACATCATTGTGGGAAGCTCACGCCCGTCACGGCCGAAGGCTGTCCGTGCTCACCAAGTACCTTCTGGGGCAGGCGTGTTGCAATACCATCATGGCCACTTCCACTGACGGAACCACGCGCCAGAGCCCGCACGATCTCGGACACCGCCTGCGTGCCGAAATCGAGCGGATGAGAGACGAAGCGACACGCCAGAGGAAACTCGCCCACCGCCGGGCCGAGTTCTGGGCCAGGACGGACATCGTCCTCGGCTTCCCCGCGGCGCTGCTCGCGGGCACGGCAGGAGCGGCAGGACTGGCCTCGGCGGACGTGCGTGTTCCCGCCGCCCTCACCGCTCTGGCCTCTGCCGGGTTCGCGGCGGGAGCGGGCTTTCTGCGCAGCGACACCAGGCGCCGCGCCAACAAACGTGCCCGGCACGCATGGGCCTCGGTCGAGGCCAGGGCCATGCTGGCACTGGCCCAGGAGAACGCGTCCTACGAGGACCTCGGCCATCTACTGGAGTGTCGCCAGGCTGCGCTGGCCGCCTACGACGGCGAGGAGTCCCGGCCCGGGCCGCCGTAATCCGCAGCCCTTTGGCTGTCGCCCCGTGTGAGGTAACTCGGAGTCGGCGACCAGGCAGGCGTGGCCGCCCCGGGTAGTCGCAGCCGAGCGCGCCGGTGACGGTCGCACTCGGGAGCGCTCACCTGCCCGCCCGCCTCCCTGCCTTCCTTCCCCGGCCCGCTCCGCGATGGTCCGGCAGCTCCTGCGCGGCAGATCCGATATCGAGCCCTTCACAGGCGGCCGTACCCGCGCCCCGGCCCCATCACCTTCACGACCCTCACCAGCGAGATCACGAAGGATTGACACTGATCCCCACATGATGTGACCGCCATCACACTGGGATGGTGTCAGATCCGACGCCGCTGCCCTGTCTTCTTCATAGAAGCCAAAGAAGGGATCGCGAGGATGAAGGTCGTCATCGTGTGCGCCTCCGTGTCGCACGGAAATACGCGTCGTGTCGCCGACAGCATGGCCCAGGTGCTGGGCGCGAAGGTCGTCTCCCCTGAAGAGGCTGACCCGGCGGAGCTGGCCGCTGCCGACCTCGTGGGATTCGGCTCGGGTGTCTTCTATCAGAGGCTCCACCCCCGCCTGACCGACTTCGTCAAGGCCCTGCCCACCGGGCGGGGCCGGGCGTTCGTGTTCGCCACCAGCGGGCTTCCCGAGCTGCCCCTGGCGCCCTTCACCCGCTCCCTGGTCCGGCTCCTCGAAGGCAAGGGCTTCGAGGTGGACGGCAACTTCTCGTGCCGTGCATTGGACACCATGATGCCCTTCAAGCTGATCGGCGGTATCCAGAAACAGCGGCCGAACGACGGGGACCTGGCCGCTGCGCGGGCGTTCGCCACGCGACTGCGGGACGGGCGGTAGCCGGTGTCCTGATACATGCCACTCCGGAGACTTCCCACATCCCCGACCAGCAAGATCACGATCTGTAGCTGGGCTACCAGGGGCGCGGCCAGTACCCGAGCGCCACGTACGGCGCCTCCTCCGGCAACAACCGGGCCGCCGCGTCGTCCGCGCCTGCCCGCACCAGCTGATGGATCTCACGGGCCAGCGGCGTGACATCGCGGATCGACACCGGGTGCTGTATTGGGCGCAGCCGTACAGGTTGCAAGGACTTTCTGGAAGCAGCTACCTCAGCGGCACCAATCTCCTCCGTCAAAATCCAGGGCTCACTAGACATAGATCGGGAGCGAAAGCGCCGATACACCCACTGCCTCCCCGGCACTCCGACTTGAAGAGCGAATTGATCACCACCCCCATCGTCGCCAAAATTTCCCATTGAGTAGTCGCGGGAGGTGCAGATCACGTAGACCCACCTGATGCACGAACAGAGGAGATCAATCACGCGCACGCCCCCACTTCAATGCCCGACCCCCTGAGAATTTTCGAGATAAATGCAGCCTCGACCTGAGTCCCCCGCCAACCTGCACTAGTGAGATCTTGCGCCGCCCCCTTAGCCTCCTGAATCGAATAACCAAAAGAGTCGCGAAACGCTTTAAGTAGTTTCCCGCCATGGTCGGCATATGCGTAAACTTGAATACAGCCGAATCCATATTGATTCAAAAGAATTTCACGAATACCTTCCGGGGCTGGACCCCAACCATCGTCGTCGACGATGTATCCGCAGTTCCCACACACCCATTCCGCCTCCCAGCGAAGCCTGCCATCCCTGACCAGCTGCACAACCCAGCCATCGCAATCGCGATGACAAGTGCCACATTCTGGGTAGAATTTTGCCGATTGCTCGATCACGACCACCCTCGCATCTCCATAACACGGTGACCCTCATCCGCGAGCGACGCCGGGCCGACATCGTTCTGCCCTCGGACACTCCCATCGGACAGCTCCTGCCGGACATTCTGCAGTTGCTGGACGACCGGGCGCCTGGGACCAGTGGGGCGAGAACCCGTCCCGCGCCGCGGGCGGGGTGACGTTCAACGTCCTGACGACGGTCTTCACCGGCGGCACGGGCAGCGCGGCCTCCGGCGCCGGGAAAGCCGCCATCGCCGCGAAGGCCCTGTCCACGGCGGGCAAGGTGGGCCGGTTCGTCGACCCGATGACGTACGTCTCCAAGGGCGCGGGCATGGCCGCGACGAAGGTCAGCGACGTCATCAAGGGGCACTCCGCTCAGAACTCGGCCGGTCACCAGTCACCCGGCTTCAGCGCACCGGACAACGCCACCACCGGCGGCCGGGTCGACGTCACGCCGACAAGCGGCGGCCACGGAGGCGGAACTGGCCCTGCCATCCCTCACCAGAGCGGCAACCACGGTGGGGGCAACGGCAGCGGACCAGGTCACGGTTCCGCCGCGGGGCGCGGACTGCCCGAGCCCCGGGATCCACGCACATACACCCCGGCTGAACGCCAAGCGATCATGGAACATCAAGTGGAGCGCGCGAATTCCGACCCCGCGTACCGCAAGGAGTACTACCGCAAAAACGGCTACCGCCTCAGCGATACTCGCACCGACTGGACGAACCTCGTCCCTCCGCAGCTCGTTAAAATGCCCGATGGGACCTGGGTGGCGAAGTCGAATCTCGCGCCTCCGCTGCACCCCGACTATCTTGACGACATCCCGGCGGAAAGCGGGCGCAAGGCGGCCACCCCAGAGGCGCGCGCGAAGCTCGACGAATTGGCGAAGGCCAGACATGACGCCATCGCCGCAGACCGCCCGTTCCACGTGGAACACGGCAATGCCAGGAGAGAGTACAAGCTCCACCAAACCGACGAACTGCGCGCAGCGTTGGATGAAGCGACTGAAAGGCACCGGGGTCCACACAGCACATCCACAAAAGCCAGCGAACGTACGGCGAGGAAGTTGCACGCCTGCACGCGATTTCCGCCTGCACGGGCCCGCGAACGGCAACGATCAGTTCGATCAGGTATACAGGGATGGCGATCGACTCATCGCCGTAGAGGCAAAGAGTCACGTGGATACCAAACCAGGGGAACGCCTCGTCAAAGGATCACGTTACTCTCAGGGGTCTCGAACGTACTTCCTCGATATTCTTGACCAGATGAAGAAGAGAAAGCGCGAGTTTCCCAGTGAAGGGATATTGTCGACCGATCTGCGAGATGCTCTTCGGGATGGTCGGGTCGATTACGTCGTCGTGAGGGGCCAGGACAACGCAGGCACATACACTGGATATTCCACTCAGAAGTTCGATATCAGGGAGCTTTCGTGACCATGACCATCCCTCGCCACGGCGCACCTGGGCCCGACGATGAGGGTTTTGCGCGTGACCTGACCCAAGAAACTATCGACGAGATCTGCTCAATCGAACAGTCACCGCACATGCTCGACGCTCTATGGAACTCCGTACAGACGTGCGTCCACGCCCGCTCAACTGTCGACCCCACATGCTCGGGCATCGAAACCTGGGAAGCCGTGGTCAACGCCATGCAAGTCGGATCGGCGATCTTCCGGACCGCGACTGCCACCGGCAGCACCGTCGAGTGCCGCATCCATCACGAAATGCGCACACTGCCCGTGACCGGCCCCAGGGCCTTCATCAACGCACCGGCATGGATCGATGCCTTCTTCTTCGCCGTCATCTGCCGCGACCAGGAGCGGATGACCGAACTGTGCCAGGTGCCGATGGTCGTGCTGCGCGCCTCCGGTGCACAGCACGACGAATACCTCTACCACTGGGTAGCCACCCTGCAGGCGTACTGGTTGCGCCAGCAACCCGAAATGGTTGATTCCCTCACCGCATCCTTGCAGACCTCCCACCCGGACATGACCGAAATCGCCCCGCGAGACTGGCTGCAGAAGATCTCGTACCCGCCGATCAACCTCTTCTACCACTTCGTCAAACACGACCAGGACAGCTTCAATACCGCCCTCCTAGAAGCACTTGAACTCCACAAAACATACTGGACAAACAACGAAGACCGCGAGAAAGACATTAACGGTCTCTGGGCCGTCGGCCCGCTGGCCATCGCATGCCTCGCCTACGACGGCGACTTCCCCATCGACGTCGAAACCGAATACCTCCCCCAGCACCTCCTCCAGCGTAGCCGGGTCGGGGAGTTCCCCGTCTGATACCTTCCTGACGGCCTCCTGAGGAGAAGAGCATTAATCGCCACTGTTTCCCCGCTACCCCTTTTCTGCAGGGAGCGCGGAGGTTGGCCTAGCCGTTCTCAGTGGCCGTCGAGCCCTGTAGAGCCCATCAAGATCGGGCGAGTAATCGCACATTCGGAAGCAATGTTGCACCTGACTCCGAGAATTGGCGACGCACTCCTGGGTGGCTGATCTTTCTGGGAAAGTGACGACAGCAACACAGTGCCGAAAAAAACACCCTGAATAGGGGATCAGACGCCGATCCACGCACTCGACATATATTTCATCATCCAAGAGCGTTTCCCAATTGAGTCCCAACAGGGCCCCCGCACTCCAACGCCTGCGCAAGTTCAGTATAAACGATGAACGGGAATTCGTCGCGAAATCCCTGGAGGGGTACCCCACTGCGCCACAACCCGATGGATTGAGCTGCAGCAAGGATACTGTCCATACTTCCGTACGCCCACGGCATCACCTTCCCCTCGAAGGTAATGGAAAAGCTCCGCACCTCTGCCGACAGCAGGACGACAATCCCCCTCGGTCGGATGTAGCCTCAGCGGTCCCGAACCGAGAGTATCCATGCTGAGACGGCGGCGAGATGAAGCCCGCTTCGATCCCATTCCTCTCGGCGATGCGCCGAATCGCCGGAGCGAGGTCGCCAAGTTCAACGAGATCGGCGTAAAATGCGGAGCTAATAAAGTTTGAGACATCGGGCTCATTGGGGTGAACAGGAACACCCTTTACGTGCCCAAGTCCCCTCTTCGGGGGTGCCGACCTCAGCCGTTCGTTCGGCTCTGTCGAACCACCGGGTGCCCCTGCCCGCTTTTGGCGGGCCGACGTCCCCTAGGTTGTCGGCCGTGCCGGGTAGCACCGTTCCTCCGGCAGCAACCGCGCCGCCGCCTCGTCCCGCCCCTCCCGCACCAGCTCATGGATCTCCCGGGCCAGCGGCGTGACATCGCGGATCGACACCGTCCACTCGTCCGCGTAACGCCCCGACGCCTCGCCCGCGAGGCCGAGTTGGAGGGAGCGGTACGGGAGGCGGTTCAGGTGGAGGTCGCGTTCGGGGTCCCACTGGACGCGGGCCGGGGCACGGCGCAGGGCGCGTTGCCAGGTGGCGAGGTCCGGGTGCACGTCCCGTTCGTAGTGCGACAGTTCGGCGTTCGCCAGCGCCCAGTCGAAGCCCTCGCGGGTGATCTCTACGGCCAGGACCGTCTCCTGGCCCTCCTTCAGGGCCCAGCCGCAGCGGTACATCATCCACAGGAAGCTGGGCTTGATCCATGTCATGCGGTCCCGCTTCCAGGCGGGCGGGAAGCGTCCGTCGCGGGCGGCGGGGAGGCCGAGGGACGGGGTGTATGCCTGGTAGACGGTGATGGTGGTGTCGGTGTGGAGGGCGCGGATCTGCTGCTGGGGCGGGGTCGGTGGGGTCGGTTGGGTCATGTGGACATCCCAGCACCGGTGGTCCGCGGGGCGCGAACGGGTTTCCGGTTCCCGTGTCCTTGTCATCCGCGGGCCCTGACATTCGTCATACGGAGGTCAGGACACCCGGCTCTGCCGCGCACCGGGGCCGGGCGGCCAGTCTGTACGTATCGAGAGCGGGAGCCGCGAGGGCGCCGCCGATACGGGAGGAACCCGTCATGAGCAGCCCGGCCGCCGCTGTCACCGCACCTGTCGCCGACGCTCAGGTCGTCGCCGTTCCGTTCTCGCCGCGCAGGGCGATGCTGGAGAGCCTGGCGCCGTTGCTCGTGGATGTGGCGGTGCCGCTCGTCTCGTACTACGTGCTGAAGGCCGCGGGCCTGGGCACGTTCGGGGCGCTGGCCTGGAGCAGTGTGGTGCCGGCGCTGCGGACCGTGTGGGGGGTGGCGCGGGAGCGGCGGCTCAACGCCCTTGCGGCACTGATGGTGGCGGTCAACGCGGTCGGGCTGCTGCTGAGTCTGGTGGCGGGTGACCCGCGGTTGATGCTGCTCAAGGACAGTGGGGTGAGCAGCACGATCGGGCTGGTGATCCTGGTGTCCGCGCTGCGGGGGCGGCCGATGATGACGGCCGGTCTGCGGCCGTGGCTGACCCGGGGCGAGGTGGCCAAGTCCGCTGCCTGGCAGCGGCTTTCCACCGGGCCGGACGACTCGTTCCGGCGGGCCGAGACGCGGTTCTCGGTGGTGTGGGGTGTGGCGCTGCTCGGTGAGTGCGCGGTGCGGGCCGTGGGCGCGTACACCGTGCCGGTCGAGACGATGGTGTGGGGCGGCCAGGTGGTCCTGGTGGCCGCGATGCTGATCGCGTTCGTCGTCTCGGGGCGGACCGCGGTCGTTCCGATGGAGCGGATGATCGAGGAGGCGGCCGGCGCGGAGCGCTGAGCGGCCGGACCTGAACCACTGCAGGGCCGCCTCCCGGGGGAGCGGCCCTGCAGTCGCGTGCTGGATCAGTGGTTGCTGGGGAAGCCCAGGTCGACGCCGGCCGGGGCGTCGGCCGGGTCCGGCCAGCGGGTGGTGGTGACCTTGCCGCGGGTGTAGAAGTGCACGCCGTCGTTGCCGTAGATGTGGTGGTCGCCGAAGAGCGAGTCCTTCCAGCCGCCGAAGGAGTGGTAGCCCACCGGCACCGGGATCGGAACGTTGATGCCGACCATGCCGGCCTCGATCTCCAGCTGGAAGCGGCGTGCCGCGCCGCCGTCGCGGGTGAAGATCGCCGTGCCGTTGCCGAACGGCGAGGCGTTCATCAGCGCGACGCCCTCCTCGTACGTGTCGACGCGCAGCACGCACAGGACCGGGCCGAAGATCTCGTCCTTGTACGCGTCCGAGTCGGTGGAGACGTTGTCGAGGAGGGAGAGGCCGATCCAGTGGCCGTCCTCGAAGCCCTCGACCGTGTGGCCGGTGCCGTCTAGGACGACGTCGGCGCCCTGGGCCGCGGCGCCGGTCACGTAGGAGGCGACCTTGTCGCGGTGGGCGGCGGTGATCAGCGGGCCCATCTCGGACGTCGGGTCGTTGCCGGGGCCGATCTTGATCTTCTCGGCGCGGTCCTTGATCCGGGCGACCAGGTCGTCGGCGACGGAGCCGACCGCGACGACCGCGGAGATGGCCATGCAGCGCTCACCGGCGGAGCCGTACGCGGCGGAGACGGCGGCGTCGGCGGCGGCGTCGAGGTCCGCGTCGGGCAGCACCAGCATGTGGTTCTTCGCGCCGCCGAGCGCCTGGACGCGCTTGCCGTTGGCGGAGGCGGTGGCGTGGATGTGGCGGGCGATCGGGGTGGATCCGACGAAGGAGACGACGGAGACGTCCGGGTGGTTCAGCAGGCCGTCGACGGCGATCTTGTCACCGTGCAGGACGTTCAGCACGCCGTCCGGCAGACCGGCCTCGGAGGCCAGTGCGGCAAGGAGGTTGGCGGCCGACGGGTCCTTCTCGCTCGGCTTGAGGACGAAGGTGTTGCCGCAGGCGATGGCGAGCGGGAACATCCACATCGGAACCATGGCCGGGAAGTTGAACGGCGTGATGCCGGCGACGACACCGATCGACTGGCGGATCGAGGAGACGTCGACCTTCGTCGAGACCTGGGTGGACAGCTCGCCCTTGAGCTGGGTGGTGATGCCGCAGGCCAGCTCGACGATCTCCAGACCGCGGGCGACCTCACCGAGCGCGTCCGAGTGCACCTTGCCGTGCTCGGCGGTGATCAGCGCGGCGATCTCGTCCCGGTGGGCGTCCAGCAGCGCGCGGTAGCGGAAGAGGACCGCCGTGCGGGCGGACAGCGAGGATGTGCCCCATGTCGCGTACGCGTCCTTCGCGGCGGCCACCGCGGCGTCGACCTCGTCCGGGGAGGCGAGCGCGACCTGTGTCGTGACGGCGCCTGTGGCCGGGTCGGTGACCGGGCCGTAGTTGCCCGACGCACCCTCGACGGTCTTGCCACCGATCCAGTGGTTGACGGTCTTCATGCTGTGACTCCTTCAGAGGTGGCGGCGTCGGTCGGCGAGGTGACGTTCGTACTCTTCCCGGGCTCCTACCGCCGACGGGCGAGTGGCCGTTTCGGCTACGGGAACATCCCACCACGCCTGTGCCGGAGGGGGGCCCGACACTGTGTCTGCCGTTTCGGTCTCGACGTAGACACAAGTGGGGCGGTCGGCGGTACGTGCTTGGGCGAGGGCTTCACGCAGGTCACGCACGGTCCCGGCGCGCAGCACCTGCATGCCGAGGGAGGCGGCGTTCGCCGCGAGATCGACGGGGAGCGGCGGTCCGGTGAAGCCGCCGTCCGGCGCCCGGTGGCGGTAGGCCGTCCCGAAGCGTTCGCCGCCGGTGGAGTCGGAGAGTCCGCCGATCGACGCGTACCCGTGGTTCTGCAGGATGACCAGTTTGACCGGGAGCCCCTCCTGCACCGCGGTGACGATCTCGGTCGGGTTCATGAGGTAGGTGCCGTCGCCTACGAGCGCCCAGACCGGTCGGCCGGGGGCGGCCAGCTGGACACCGATCGCGGCGGGGATCTCGTATCCCATGCAGGAGTAGCCGTACTCGACGTGGTACTGCCGCGATGACCGGGTCCGCCAGAGTTTGTGCAGGTCACCGGGGAGCGAGCCGGCCGCGTTGATCAGGATGTCGTCGTCGGTGACCAGCTCGTCGAGGAGGCCGAGTACCTGGGCCTGGGTGGGACGGGCGTCCGGGTCGGGGGTGGCGTACGCGGCGTCGACACGCTGTTCCCAGGCCGCCTTGGCGTCGGTGTACTCCCTCTCGTACGCGGCTTCGGTGCGGTGGCCTTCGTCTCCGGTCAGCGCGGAGGTGAGCGCTTCGAGCGATGTGCGGGCGTCGGCGACGAGCGGGAGCGCGGCGAGTTTGTGGGCGTCGAAGCCGGTGACGTTGAGGTTGAGGAAGCGGACCGCCGGGTTCTCGAAGAGGGTGGCGGACGCGGTCGTGAAGTCGCTGTAGCGGGTGCCGATGCCGATGACCAGGTCGGCGGTGCGCGCCAGGTTGTCGGCGGTGGCGGTACCGGTGTGGCCGATGCCGCCGACGTCGGCGGGGTGGTCGTGGCGCAGGGAGCCCTTGCCCGCCTGGGTGGAAGCGACGGGGATGCGGGTGGCGGCGGCGAACCCGGCCAGGGCGTCCTCGGCCGCGCTGTGCCGGACTCCGCCGCCTGCCACGATCAGCGGCCGGCGGGCGGCCCGTACCGCCGCTGCCGCCCGGTCGAGCTCGTCCGGGTCGGGTGCCTGCCTGCGTACGTGCCAGACGCGTTCTTCGAAGAACTCCTCGGGCCAGTCGTACGCCTCGGCCTGCACGTCCTGCGGCAGCGCGAGCGTGACGGCACCGGTCTCCGCCGGGTCGGTGAGGACCCGCACGGCCCGCAGCGCGGCCGGAATCAGCGCCTCGGGGCGGGAGATCCGGTCGAAGTAGCGGGAGACGGGCCGCAGACAGTCGTTGACGGAGACATCGCCGTCGGACGGTGCCTCCAACTGCTGGAGTACGGGGTCGGCGGGGCGGGTCGCGAAGGTGTCGCCGGGCAGCAGCAGGACCGGGAGGTGGTTGATGGTGGCGAGGGCGGCGCCGGTGACGAGGTTGGTGGCGCCGGGGCCGATGGAGGTGGTCACGGCGTGCGTGGAGAGCCGGCCGGACTGGCGGGCGTATCCGACCGCGGCGTGCACCATGGCCTGCTCGTTGCGGCCCTGGAGGTAGGGCATGCCGGCCCCGCTCTCCAGGAGCGCCTGGCCGATGCCCGCGACGTTGCCGTGGCCGAAGATCCCCCAGGTGGCGCCGATCAGCCGCTGGCGGCTGCCGTCGCGTTCGGTGTACTGCCGGGCGAGGAAGGCCACCAGCGCCTGGGCGGTGGTGAGCCGGCGGGTGCGGGGCGGTACGGGGGGCCTGCGCGTGGTCATGCGTGCGCCTCCGGTCCGTAGAACGGCAGTCGCGGGTCCATGGGCTGTGCCGGCCAGGTGTCGCGGATCCAGCCGTGGTCGGGGTGGTCGCGGATCAGCCACTGCCGCTCCTCCCCCGGGCCCGCCATGACGTTGAGGTAGTACAGCGTGCGGCCGGGCGGGGCGATCGACGGGCCGTGCCAGCCGTCCGGGATGAGGACCGTGTCGCCGGTGCGGACCTCGGCCAGGACGTCCGTACCGCCGGGGCGGGACGGGGACACCCGGTGGTAGCCGACTCCGTCGTCCGCCACCTCGAAGTAGTAGATCTCCTCCAGCACGGATTCCTCGCCGGGGTGGTGCTCGTCGTGCTTGTGCGGCGGGTAGGAGGACCAGTTGCCGCCGGGTGTGAGGACCTCGACGGCGATCAGCCGGTCGCACTCGAAGGTGTCGGCTGCGGCGAAGTTGTTGACCTGGCGGGAGCAGTTGCCGGAGCCGCGCAGCTCGACGGGTACCTCCGGCGCGGGGCCGTAGCGAGCGGGGAGTCGTCGCTCGCACTTCGCTCCTGCCAGGGCGAAGCGGCCGCCTGCGCCGGAGGCGATCTGTGCATGGGCGTCACGCGGTACGTACGCGAAGTCGGATACCCCGCTGAACACGCTTTTCCGGCCCAGCAGTTCAAAGATCTCATCTGAGATGTGCACCGTACAGGCACCCGTCAACGGCAGCACGATCCACTCGCTCTCTCCGGTGACAAGTGTGTGAACACCTCCCGGTTCGAGCTCCACCACACGCAGGGCGGACCGTTCCCAGCCGGCCCTCTCCGGGTCGACGTCCAGGGCGTAGGGACCACCTGCCGTGCTGCCGGCGGGCAGGTGGTGCCTCGGTTCTCCGTGCATCGTCATGCTCCTTCCCTACCCGTCTCCCTACCCGTCTCCCGGCCACTCGCCGGACCCGTTTCCCCGCCCGTCTTCCTCTCCCTCGCCCGACCCGTTTCCGTGCCCGTCGCGCCCGGTTCGAGCAGTGATACGGCGGTGTCGACCGCGGCGGCCACGTCTCCGTCGGACGGGTAGAGCAGCGACCGGCCCACCACGAGACCCCGTACGGTCGGCAGCCGCAGGGCGGTGCGCCACCTCTCGTACGCGGCGTCCTGGTCCTCGCCCACCTCGCCGCCCAGCAGCACGGCGGGCAGTGTGGAGCTCTCCATGACCCGCGCCATGTCCTCGGGCTTCTCGGTGACGGGAACCTTGAGCCAGGTGTACGCGGAGGTGCCGGCGAGTCCCGAGGCGATGGCGATGGACGTGCTCACCGCTGCCGCGCTCAGGTCGTTGCGGACCTTGCCGCCGGTGCGGCGGCACAGGAACGGTTCGACGAAGACAGGAAGCCGGTGCGCTGCCATCGCGTCGATCGCGCGGGCGGTGGTGTGCATCGTGTCGAGGGAGCCCGGATCGTGGTAGTCGATCCGCAGCAGGAGCTTGCCCGCGTCGAAGCCGAGCCGGGCGAGGTCCTCGGGGCGGTGGCCGGTGAACCGGTCGTCGAGCTCGAAGGCGGCCCCGGCAAGTCCGCCCCGGTTCATCGAGCCGATGACGACCTTGTCCTCCAGGGCACCCAGGAGCAGCAGGTCGTCGAGGATGTCGGCGGTGGCGAGGACTCCGTCGACGCCGGGCCTGGAGAGCGCCAGACAGAGCCGGTCCAGCAGCTCGAACCGGTTGGCCATGGCGAGTTCGCGCTCGCCGACGGCCAGCGAGCCGCGGGCCGGGTGGTCGGCGGCGATGATCATCAGCCGCCCGCCGCTGCCGACGAGCGGCCGTCTGCGGCGCCGGGCCGCGCTCTCGGCCACGGCCTCGGGGTGGTGCATGCGCAGCTGCACGAGATCGGAGAGGGAGGAGGCCGGGGCCGTCATGAGGCCGCTCCGGAATCGGTTGGGGTGATGCGGGCGCCGGAGCGTGGCACGTCGGCCGGTGGGGTCGTGGCCGTGACGGCGCCCGCGGCCAGGGCCTCTTCGACTTCGTGCGGGAACGGCATCGCGGAGGAGCAGGCGAGCCTGGACGCGACGATGGCGCCCGCCGCGTTGGCGTAGCGCATCACGCGGGCGGTCTCCCAGCCGGCGAGCAGTCCGTGGCAGAGCGCGCCGCCGAACGCGTCGCCGGCGCCGAGGCCGTTGACCACCTCGACGGGCAGCGGCGGGACATCGGCGACCGTGCCGTCGCGGTGGACCGCGAGGACGCCGCCGGGCCCCTGCTTGACGACGGCGAGTTCGGCCCCGGCGGCGAGGAGGGCGCGGGCCGCCGCGTACGGTTCGCGTTCGCCGGTCGCGATCTCGCACTCGTCGAGGTTGCCGACGGCGACGGTCGCGTGTGCGAGCGCCTCGCGGTAACGCGCGGATGCGACGGGGTGGGGCGAGGGGCCGGTCCGGTGAGGTGTCGGATCGGTACGGCGGGGCGGGGAGCCGGCCTCGTGCGGCGGGGTATCGGTCGGGCGGGGTGTGGGGTCGGCCGGGTGGGGCGGGGAGCCGGCCTCGTGCGACGGGGCGTCGGGCCCGGTGCCCGGTGGCGAGCCGGCCTCGTCCGGCGCGGCGTCCCAGAACATCGGGCGCCAGTCGAGGTCGAACACCGTGATGCCCGAACGGTTTCTGGCCCGCAGCGCGGCGAGCGTCGCCGAACAGCTGGGTTCGGCACACAGCCCGGTGCCGGTCATCCAGAAGACCCGGGCGGACCTGACGGCCTCCAGGTCCAGTTCCGCCGCACGGATCTCCAGGTCGGGGGCCTTGGGCTGCCGGTAGAAGTAGAGCGGGAAGTCGTCGGGCGGGAAGATCTCGCAGAAGGTGACCGGGGTCGGGTACTCGGCGACCGCCGTCACCCATCGGTCGTCCACCCCGAACTCCTTGAGCTGCTGGTGGAGGTACTCCCCGAACGCGTCCTGCCCCGTGCGGGTCACCACCGCGGCGCGTCGGCCGAGGCGGGCCGCCGCGACGGCCACGTTGGTGGGTGAACCGCCGAGGAACTTCCCGAAGGCGTCGACCCGGGCGAGCGGCAGACCCGTCTGCAGCGGGTAGAGGTCCACTCCGATCCGGCCCATGGTGATCACGTCGTACGGCTCAGGCATCTGTATCCCTTCGACGGCCCGCACGGCAGCCGGCCGACCGCAACTGCCGCCCCCGGTCTAACTCCTCCCCACAACGCTGTCAATGATTGGTCCGGACATACGGACTAATGCTTGACACCCGTCTCCCGGGGTGGTGACGCTTGACCGCATGACCTCCTCCGCATCCGCTCCGGCCCGCATCCGCATCGGCTCCGCGCCCGACTCGTGGGGGGTGTGGTTCCCCGACGATCCGCAGCAGGTCCCCTGGCACCGGTTCCTCGACGAGGTCTCCGCGGCGGGTTACGAATGGATCGAGCTCGGCCCGTACGGCTACCTCCCGACCGATCCGGCCCGCCTCGCCGACGAGACCCGCAGCCGCGGGCTCACCGTTTCCGCCGGCACCGTTTTCACCGGATTGCACCACGGCCCGGGGGTCTGGGAACGGACCTGGGCGCATGTCGCCGACATCGCGGCACTCACCCGGGCGATGGGCGCCGACCATCTCGTGGTGATCCCGTCGTTCTGGCGCGACGACAAGACGGGCGAGGTCATCGAGGACCGCACGCTCACTGCGGAACAGTGGAGCGACCTCACCACCCAGACGGAGCGGCTGGGACGTGAGGTGCGGGACCGCTTCGGTCTGCGCATCGTCGTCCACCCGCACGCGGACACCCATATCGACACCGAGGAGAACGTCAGCCGCTTCCTCGACGCCACCGACCCGGAGCTGGTCTCGCTCTGCCTCGACACCGGGCACTACGCCTACTGCGGCGGCGACAGCGTCAAGCTGATCGAGACCTACGGGGAGCGGATCGGCTATCTGCACCTCAAGCAGGTCGATCCGGAGGTCCTGGCCGAAGTGGTCGCGAACGGGGTGCCGTTCGGCCCCGCCGTGGCACGCGGTGTGATGTGCGAACCGCCGGGCGGAGTCCCGGCCCTGGAACCCGTGCTGGAGGCGGCGCGGCGGCTGGATGTCGACCTGTTCGCGATCGTCGAGCAGGACATGTATCCGTGCCCGCCCGACAAACCGCTCCCCATCGCCCGCCGCACCCGGGAATTCCTGCGCTCCTGCGGCGCCCCGCGGCAGAACCCCTGACACGCCGAGCCCTCCTGGAAAGTGACGTGACGGCGGTACGCGGTGTTGTGCTCGGTGAGAAGCCGGGGCTCGGTCACCGCCGCACCCCGGCACCGCCCCCACACCCCACGAGGAGCAACTCATCGTGATCCGCAAGACGCTGCCGTTCCGCCGGGCGGCCGGGGCCTCGGCCCTCGCCGCACTCGCCCTGGCCACCGCACTCGCCGTGGCCCCGGGCGCCACGGCCGACGAGAGCAACGCACCCCCGGCCGGCTCCAGCCCGGTCTGCGCCTTCTACGACGGCGACGGGCTGACCGCCTTCGGCGAGCAGGGCGACCGGGTCTCCCAGGTGCAGTGCATGCTGGCCAACCGGCGCTACCTTCCGTGGGAGGCGGTGAACGGCAGCTTCGACACCCGGACCCTCGCCGCCGTACAGCGCTTCCAGGCCGAGCACCCGCCGCTCGTACCGGACGGGCTCGTCGGCCCGGGCACCTGGTCGGCGCTCTGGCACGCCTGACGTCCTCGGCCCGATCCGTCCCGCACCGCGCCCCGGCGCATCGGACTACTCGGGGCCCGGAGCGGGGTTCGAGTCCCGGCCCCGGGGCGGGGCGCCGAAACGGGCCAGGCAGTGCCAGACCTTCTTCAGCGACTGCGTAGCGTACCGGCCCGTGCGGGCGGCGTCCCCGATGATCCGGGGGTCGAGCAGCCCGCCCCGGGAGATCTCCACCCCGAGGTCGACGATCTCCTGGCCCCGGTAGTCCGCGTGACGGCGCAGCTCGGTCACTGTCAGACGGAACCCGGCATGCCACTCCGTGCGGCAGGGCAGCCGACGGGCGGCCTCCTCCACGGCGGTGCCGCGGTAGCTCGGGTCGAGGACAAGTGCCTCCGGATGACGGTCGAGCAGGACCGGGCCGTGCACCTGCGCCTCGATGTAGTCGTCGAGGGCGTCCTGACTGTCGGCCTCCGCCAGCTCGATGAGCGCCATCCGGTCGGCGACTCCGAAGTCCGAGGGCTCGGCGGCGCTGTCCGGGTAGCAGAACGTGGCACGCTCCAGCACCTCCGCGGTCAGCCGGAAGTGCGCCGAGCCGAAGCGTGGCGCTGCCCCGACCTCCTGACGCCGGAAGTTCAACGCCCCGTACACCGGGCGCTGCTCACCGGCCGCGCCGTCGTACGCGCCCCCGAAGATCCGGCTCTCCCAGCGCCACCGGTCACCGCCAGGATGGGCCGTCAGTCCGCCGTTACTGGTGCCGGTGACGAACTGCGACCGGTAGACACCGTCCCGCTCGAGCTCGGCCAGGATCGGGCGCCCGCCCACCATCCGGTCCGGATGGAAGTTCAGCGTCAGCGCTACGGAGCGGTCCATCGGCTGCCCGGAGGAGAGCGCGGCCACGTGCCGCAGGGCCCGCACCATCGCCGGGGTCGGCGGGGATGCTGGAGGCGACGAGACCGGTACGGGTGACGGGAGCGGCGCGGGCGACAGCGGGACCTGCGGCGGCGACAGCGGCGCGGGCGGCGAATCAGCGGTCATCGGCGCAGTCTGGCAGAACGCCGCCGTCCGTCGCCTCCGGTTTAACCGGCGTCCGGTCCCGCCTCCTGGACCGCCTCGGCGTCCTTCGACAGGTTCACCGCCTGGAGCAGGCTCAGCCCCCGCTCGGCCGTGCGCAGGGCCTTGATCCCGGCCACGGCGCGGGCCGGTCCCTCGTACCCCGCCGATGCCATCCGTCGCAGCGCCCAGCGGCCGCGCAGCTCCGCGTCCGGCACATCGCCGGCCTCGGCCGCGACGGCCAGGGCCCTTTCCAGACCGGGACGCTCCTCGGCCGGTGCGGTGTCCAGAGCCCTCCGGAGCGCGGCGCTGATGTCGTCCGCCTCGCGCAGTACGAGCACGGTCATGTCCTGCTTCCCGAAAACGGTCATGGAGTGATCTTGCCCGGAGCAGGCTTCGGTATCACCGGAGTTGAGACACATCTGAGGTGGGGACCACCGGCTCGCGGCGCGCGCTCCGTACGCGACCCCCCGGCCTCAACACGCTCAACACGCCCAATGACCTCAATTACCTCAATGACCTCAATGCACTCCTTCTGTCACGGAGATCACCTCCTCGTCACACATATCTCCATTACGCGGGTTTTCCGTCACAGGCGCTCGACAGCCCCTGCCCGTGTCCCGCTGCCGTCGTTCACCGGACACAGGCTGAGTGATCGTCAGCGTCCGTTCCGCAGCTCCCCCGACGGCCCCCAGGCTGCCGCTGCGGTGCAGAGAGGTGTCACTTATGACGGACAGAAGGCTCTGGTCCTACAAGGACATTGCCGCGCACATCCGGGTGCAGCCGGACACCGTACGCTCCTACCGCAAACACGGTCTCCTTCCGCCACCGGACCACGTCGAGAGCGGTAAGCCCTACTGGTACGCGGACACCATCCGCGCCTGGGTCGCCGCCCGCCCCGGAAACCGGGGCCGCCGCGACTGAGCCCCGCCGGAGCCCCGGGGGGTCAGCGCGCGGGTTCGATGACCGTCACTCCGGCCCCCCGCGCGGCGCCCATCGCCGCGAGCGCCGCCGGGGCCGCGTCCAGCCCGATGGTGGAGGTCACCAGCAGGTCGGGGCGCAGGCTGCCGGACCGGACCATGTCCATCATCGGCGGGTAGGCGTGCGCGGCCATTCCGTGACTGCCCAGGAGCTCCAGCTCGAGCCCGATCACCCTCGCCATCGGCACAACCGGGTCACCGGCCGCCGTCGGGAGCAGCCCGACCTGCACATGACGCCCCTGGCGGCGCAGGCTCCCGACGGAGGCGGCGCAGGTGAGCGGCGATCCGAGGGCGTCCAGCGACAGGTGGGCCCCGCCGCCAGAGAGTTCACGTACCGCCTCACCCGCGCCTTCCGGGTACGCGGAGGCGTCCACGCACTCCACCGCGCCGAACCTACGGGCCAGCCGCAGGGCGTCGGGCGAGACATCCACCGCGATCACCCGGGCACCGCAGGCCACCGCGATCATCACGGCAGAGAGCCCGACCCCGCCGCAGCCGTGCACCGCGACCCATTCGCCCGGCGCCACCCGGCCCCGGGCCACCACGGCCCGGAACGCCGTGGCGAACCGGCAACCCAGACCGGCGGCCGTGCCGAACGCCATCCCGTCGGGAACGGGGACCAGATTCACGTCGGCCTGTTCCAGTGCGACGAACTCGGCGAACGAACCCCAGTGGGTGAACCCGGGCTGGGTCTGCCGCTCGCAGACCTGCTGGGCCCCGGCGGCGCAGGCGGAGCAGTGGCCGCAGGCGCAGACGAAGGGGACGGTGACGCGGTCGCCGGGGCGGTGGTTGACGACGTCCTTGCCCACCGCCTCGACCACACCGGCCAGTTCATGGCCGGGCACATGCGGGAGGGTGATGTCGGGATCGTGGCCCATCCAGCCGTGCCAGTCGCTGCGGCACAGCCCGGTCGCCTCGACCCGGACCACCGCTCCCTGGCGCGAGGGGCTGGGATCCGCCACGTCCTGGACCCGGGCTTCCGTCCCGAACTCCTCGAACACCACTGCCCTCATATGCCCCGCCCTTCGCCCGCGCCCCGTCCTCCGGACGACCGAATCTACGCCCGCCGACCTACGTATCCGCCTACGTGACGCCGGTCCACTCCTCCCCAGCCGGGGCCGCTCCCCCTCAGGGTCCGCTCCTCCCCCTCAGGGTCCGCTCCTTCACCGTCCGGGCCCGCTCCCCAGTCCGCTCCGCCTCGTCCGGGCCCTTGAGCTACGTTCCGCTGGTGATTCTGTCCCTGTCGTCGGCGGACTCCGTTATTTCCTTCGTCGTCTCCTCCGGCTCCCCGGACTCCGGCGTTTCCCCGGCCTCCGGCCGGGCGGATTCCCCTTCGCTCAGGCCGAACCTTCGGTGGAAAGCCCGCAGTGGTGCCGGGGCCCACCACGTCACCCGGCCCATCAGCTTCATCACGGACGGAACCAGCAGGCTGCGCACGACCATGGCGTCCATCAGGACGGCCAGCGCGATGCCCAGGCCGAGCATCTTGGTGTTGGTCACCCTGGACGTACCTATCGCGACCATCACCACGGCCAGGATCACGGCCGCCGCGGTGATCAGCCCGCCGGTGTGCCGCAGCCCGAACGTGACCGATCGCTCGTGATCGCCCGTCCGGTCGTACTCCTCCTTGATCCGGGAGAGCAGGAACACCCCGTAGTCCATGGAGAGCCCGAAGGCGACGCAGAACATCAGAACGGGCAGCGTCGTCTCTATGTCTCCGGTGCTGGTGAAGGAGAGCAGTCCGGAAAGGTGCCCGTCCTGGAAGACCCAGACGACCGCCCCGAACATCGCCGTGAGGCTCAGGGCATTGAGCACGACCGCCTGGAGGGGGATCAGCACGCTTCCGGTGAGCAGGAAGACCAGGAGCAGCGTCACCACCGCGATGATGCCCACCGCCCACGGCAGGCGGTCCGCTATGGCGGCCTTCGAGTCGACCAGTACGGCCGCCGTCCCGGTCACCGATGTGTCGAAGGGGGCGGGCTCGGCCCGGAGGTCCTTCACGAGCCGCTGAGACCGCTCCCCCACCGTCTCCTCCTTCGGAAGCACGCTGAAGTAGGCCGAATCTCCCTCGACGACCGGGCCGTCGACCCGCAGGGCGCCGGGAAGCGCTGCGATCCTGCTGCGGTACTCGGCGTACTGGGTGGGTGTGGCGGGCCCTTCGGCGAGGACTTCCAGCCCTCCGCCGGGGCTGCCGGGGAAACCGTCCCTGATGTGCTGCTGGACCACGCGCGACTCGGCGGACGCAGGCAGCTGGCGGTCGTCCGCGGTTCCGAACTTCACGCCCAGGAACGGCAGTCCGAGCAGCACAAGCCCGACGCTCGTGACGACGGCGAAGAGCGGCGCCCTGCGCATCACCAGCGCGGCGAACCGGCCCCACCCTCTGCCGGAATCCGCTGCGGCGGCGGAGGATTCGGCTCCTCCTCTGCGCAGCAGCCTGCGCAGGTCCAGGGAGTTGACCCGCGGGCCGAGCAGCATCAACGCGGCCGGGAGGAGGATGAGCGCGGCGGCGGCGGCGAGCAGCACCACGGCTATTCCGGCGTAGGCGAACGAGCGCAGGAAGTACTGCGGGAAGACCAGCATCGCGGCGAGCGAGACCGCGACCGTCAGCGCGGAGAACAGCACCGTCCGCCCCGCGGTGCGCAGCGTCGCGCCCACCGCATCGCGGACCTCTCTACCGGCCGCGAGCTCCTCACGGAACCGGCGGACGATGAACAGGGCGTAGTCGATGGCGAGTCCGAGGCCGAGGGCCGTGGTGAGGTTCTGGGCGAAGACCGAGACATCGGTGAATTCGGTGATGCCGCGCAGCACGGCGTTGGTGCCCAGGATCGCGACGATGCCGACACCCAGCGGCAGCAGGGCCGCGATCGCGCTGCCGAAGACCATGACGAGCAGCACGAGCGTGACCGGCAGGGCGATCATCTCGGCCCGCAGCAGATCGTCCTGGATGATCGTCTGCATCTCGTGCCGTACCGCGACGGGGCCGCCGATCGAGACGTCCACCGGGCCGTGCGTGCCGCGGTACGCCGGAGCGAGCCGGTCAAGCACCTCCCCCGTGGCCTTGTCGTCGCCCTCGATCCGGGCCGCGATCAGGGCCTGTCCGCCGTCCTCGGCACGCAGCGCGGGTGACTTGGTCTGCCAGTACGAGCCGACACCCGTGACGTTCTTCTCGGCGGCCAGCCGCTCGGTGAGGCGCGCGGCCTCGGCGGCCACGGCGGGCGCGTCGACGGAGGCGTCGCCGCTGTCCAGGAGGAGCAGCAGATTCGGCTGGGAGGCAGGAAACTCGCGCTCCAGCGCCTGGGTCGTGTAGGTCGATTCGGCATCCGGGGACTCCCAGCCGCCGCTGCCCATCCGGTCCGCGACACCGCTGCCGGCGAAGACCGCGAGCGCCGTGATCACCAGGGCTGCCAGCAGTGCGAGCCGTGGCCGTGCGGTGACGAATCGGGTCCAGCCCCCGAGGCGCTCCGGGCCGTTGACTTGAGGCATGGTGCGGTGTCCTCTTTCCCCCGGATCCAGGCGCACGGGCGGCGGCACGAGGCGGCCGGACAGGGCAGCATGGATCAGTCGTTGCCACATACACTGGCAAACACGAGTACTCGCTCGTGTTTCACAAGAATGCGAGTGGGCACTCGTGTTTGTCAACCGCGCTCGAAAGCTGGGGATAACCGTGTCGGAGGCCAGAACCGAAGGCACAGGAGACGCCGGGGCCACGTCGGCCACAGAAGGCCCGGGAGGGACGGAGGTCCCGGCGGGCACACGGCGAACAGAAGACGGAGCGCGAACACAAGACGGAGCGCGAACAGAAGGCGCAGGGCGCACGGAAGGCGCACCGGCGGTCGCGAGCGGTGCGGCAACCCCCGCCCCCGCCCGGCCGCGCCGTCGCCAAGCCCGGGGCGAGGCGCGCATCGCCCAGCTCCTCAGGGCCGCCGCGAGCGTCTTCTGCACATCCGGCTACACCGCCGCGAGCACCAACGCCATCGCCCGGGAGGCCGGGGTGTCACCCGGCACGCTCTACCAGTTCTTCCCCAACAAGGAAGCCATCGCGGTCGAGCTCGGCGACCAGCTCCTGAGCCGCTGGCAGGAGACGTACGGGGCCGCGTTCCTCCCCAGCCATCTGGAACTCCCGCTGGACCGGCTGCTCGACGCCACCCTGGACCCGCTCATCGCTTTCAACTGCGAGAACCCGGCCTTCACCGTCCTGATGCACGGCTCCGAGATCCCCGGGGTGATCACGCAGGACCACGACGCCGTCCACACGACGATGCTCAGCCGGGTCGAGACGATCCTCGCGGGCTACCTCCCCGACGCGCCCCCCGCCGAGGTCACCCGCAGCGCCACGATGATCTTCACCCTCTTCAAGGCGGGACTGGACGTGATCATGGCGCACGAGGGGGCCGAGCGGGAGGCCTACATCAAGGAGCTCAAGACCGCCCTCTTCCGCTATCTCGAACCGATGGTGTGCGACGAGACCGCCCCCAGCGCTCCGCCGAATGGCCGATAGCGGTCGGGGGCCGCTCGCATTTATACCCCCTAGGGGTATAGTCTCGTGAGTGTGGAGGCGCACCGGCCTTCCCGGAACCCTCCTGGGCCGCAGGCTCCACACCCATTTGTGCTCGTCGAAGAGGAGAACACGATGACCGCCGAGACCCAGCTCCCCCAGGCGACCGGCTCCTGCTGCTCGCCCAGTGGCTCCTGCCACGACGGAGCCGACGCCGACGCGCAGCAGGGCGGTGTGACCACGGTCTACCGGGTGACCGGCATGACCTGCGGCCACTGCGAGGGCGCGGTCTCCCAGGAGATCGCCGAGATCGACGGCGTCACCTCGGTGAAGGCCGTGGCGTCCACCGGTCAGGTGACGGTGACCTCCCGGTCCCCGCTGGACGAGGAGACCGTGCGCGCCGCCGTCGACGAGGCCGGCTACGAGCTCGCCACCGGCCAGGCCTGAGCACCCCGGGACCGCTTCCCGCACCACCCTCACCGCCGGGCCGGACCGACCAGCAGATACTGGTGGGGTACGGCCCGGTCGGCGTTTCAGGAGTTCGGACATGCACAGCGCGACAGAGACCGAGACCCCGGCGGCGGAGAGCTCACAGGCCGAGCTCACGATCGGCGGGATGACCTGCGCCTCGTGCGCGGCCCGCGTCGAGAAGAAGCTGAACCGGATGGACGGGGTCAGCGCCACCGTCAACTACGCCACCGAGAAGGCCCGCGTCTCCTTCGGCCCGGGGACGGGCCTCGCCGACCTGATCGCCACGGTCGAGAAGACGGGCTACACGGCAGAGCCCGTGCACCGCCCGGCACCGGCGGCGCCGACACCGGCAACGCCACCGGAACCGGCACCGGAGGCCCCGAGCCCCGCCGCCGCCTCGACCACTCCGGAAGCGACGGCCGCCCCCTCCGCCCCGTCCGCGTCCGAAACCACAACCACCCCCGGCGCTCCCGACACCCCCGAGCCCTCCACCGGCGCCCTCACCGCCCTCGCGTCGCTTCGTCAGCGGCTCGTCGTCTCGGCGGTCCTCGCCGCCCCCGTCGTCGTGCTCGCGATGATCCCGGCCCTCCAGTTCGACAACTGGCAGTGGCTCTCGCTCACTCTCGCCACACCCGTCGTCATCTGGGGCGGGCTCCCCTTCCACCGCGCGACCTGGACCAATCTCAGGCACGGCGCGGCCACCATGGACACCCTCGTCTCGGTCGGCACCCTGGCCGCCTTCGGCTGGTCCCTCTGGGCACTGTTCCTCGGCGACGCCGGGATGCCCGGCATGCGGCACGGCTTCGACTTCACCGTCTCGCGCACGGAGGGCTCCTCCACGATCTATCTGGAGGTGGCCGCCGGAGTCGTCACGTTCATCCTGCTCGGCCGCTACCTGGAGGCGAAGTCCAAGCGGAAGGCGGGTTCCGCGCTGCGGGCGCTGATGCATCTGGGCGCCAAGGACGTCGCGGTGCTGCGGAACGGCACAGAAGTGCGCGTCCCCGTCGACCGGCTGTCCGTGGGCGACCGCTTCGTGGTCCGGCCGGGCGAGAAGATCGCCACCGACGGCACGGTCGTCGAGGGTTCGTCGGCCGTGGACGCGTCCATGCTCACCGGCGAGTCCGTCCCGGTCGACGTGGGTACAGGCGATCCCGTCACCGGCGCCACCGTGAACGCCTCCGGCCGGCTGGTCGTCGAGGCGACCCGGGTCGGGGCCGACACCCAGCTGGCCCGGATGGCCCGGCTGGTCGAGGACGCGCAGAACGGCAAGGCCGAGGTGCAGCGCCTGGCCGACCGGATCTCCGCGGTCTTCGTCCCGGTGGTCCTGCTGATCGCCCTGGCCACCCTGGTCACCTGGCTCCTGGTCACGGACGACGTGACGGCCTCGTTCACCGCCGCGGTCGCCGTACTGATCATCGCCTGCCCCTGCGCCCTCGGACTCGCCACACCCACCGCCCTCATGGTCGGCACCGGACGCGGCGCCCAGCTCGGCATCCTCATCAAGGGACCCGAGGTCCTGGAGACCACCCGGCGCGTCGACACGATCGTCCTCGACAAGACCGGCACGGTCACCACCGGCAGGATGACCCTCCAGGCCGTCCACACCGCCCCCGGCACCACCCAGGAGGACGCGCTGCGTCTGGCCGGTGCCCTGGAACACGCCTCCGAACACCCCATCGCCCGGGCCGTGGCCACCGGAGCCGCCGAACGCGCCACCGGCCCCCTCCCCACCCCGGAGAACTTCACCAGCATCCCCGGCCTCGGCGTCCAGGGCGTCGTCGAAGGGCACAAGGTGCTCGTAGGCCGCCCCGCACTCCTGACGGACGCCGGAATAGACGTATCGGGGATGCTCTCCGACGCACTGACGGAATCCGCCGACCAGGGACGTACGGCGGTCACCGTCGCCTGGGACGGTGAGGCGCGGGGTGTCATCGAGGTCGCCGACGCGGTGAAGGAGTCCAGCGCGGCAGCCGTCGCCGAACTCCGCGCCCTCGGCCTGACACCGATTCTGCTGACCGGCGACAACCGGGCGGTGGCACATTCCGTGGCCCGCGCGGTCGGGATCGACGAGGTCGTCGCCGAGGTGCTTCCCGAGGAGAAGGCGCACGTCATCGAGCGGTTGCAAGCCGAAGGACGGGCGGTGGCGATGGTCGGCGACGGGGTCAATGACGCCGCCGCACTGGCCACCGCGGACCTCGGTCTGGCGATGGGCACGGGCACGGACGCGGCCATCGAAGCGAGCGATCTGACGCTCGTTCGTGGAGATCTCAAGGTGGCTGCCGATGCCATCCGGCTCTCCCGGCGTACCCTGGCCACCATCAGAGGCAACCTTTTCTGGGCATTCGGTTACAACGTTGCCGCTCTACCCCTTGCGGCATTTGGCCTGCTCAACCCTATGATTGCGGGAGCGGCGATGGCGTTCTCATCGGTCTTCGTCGTAACGAACAGCCTGCGCTTGCGGTCCTTCACCTAACGTCCACAAAGAGATCTAGATCACACTGGTTCAGGGGTAACCATTCGGTGGGTTCGCGAGTCTAAGAGTGCGATGCCAAAGGATGTCTTGGGGGACGTCCGACGGAGGGTCTTGGGGGACACTCCGGGCAAGCGTTGGCCGGGGCACGTGCACCGGGGAGCTTTGAGCGGCCCTCCCGTCGGTACGTACCCCGGCAGACCGCAGGCAGGCAGGCTGTACGAGAGGTAAGCGCAGGACACGCAGTACCGAGGAACCCAGGAGCTTCGGCTCCCACTGAACGCCCGGCCGGATCCCGTGGGGGGAATCCGCTCCGGGATATGGGAAGCGCCTCGCTGTCGGCCCGTGGGGGGATCGATGGCGAGGCGCTTCTCGCATGTACGGACAGCCTTCGGTTCACCGCCGCCCCGCCTCGTCCGGGAAAGCAAATCGCCCCGGACACCGCGCTCTGTGCGAAAGCGCGGCAGTCGGGGCGAAGGCAACCGGCCGAGAAGGCCCGGGGGTGGTGCGGGTGAAGCGAGTGACGCGGGTTGTGCTGGTGATGCCGGTCGTGCGGGGGTGTTGCGGGGTTCAGCGGCCCTCGACCGGGACGAAGTCGCGCAGGACCTCGCCGGTGTAGATCTGGCGCGGGCGGCCGATGCGGGAACCCGGTTCCTTGATCATCTCGTGCCACTGGGCGATCCAGCCCGGGAGCCGGCCGATGGCGAAGAGAACCGTGAACATCTCGCTCGGGAAGCCCATGGCCCGGTAGATCAGACCGGTGTAGAAGTCCACGTTGGGGTAGAGGTTGCGCGAGACGAAGTACTCGTCGGAGAGCGCGTGCTCCTCCAGCTTGAGCGCGATGTCGAGCAGCTCGTCGGACTTGCCGAGCGAGGACAGCACATCGTGGGCCGCGGCCTTGATGATCTTGGCGCGCGGGTCGAAGGACTTGTACACCCGGTGGCCGAAGCCCATCAGGCGGACGCCGTCCTCCTTGTTCTTCACCTTGCGGATGAAGGAGTCGACGTCGCCACCGTTGGCCTGGATGCCCTCGAGCATCTCCAGCACCGACTGGTTGGCGCCACCGTGCAGCGGGCCCCACAGCGCCGAGATACCGGCGGAGATCGAGGCGAACATGTTCGCCTGCGAGGAGCCGACCAGACGCACGGTGGAGGTCGAACAGTTCTGCTCGTGGTCCGCGTGCAGGATGAGCAGCTTCTCGAGCGCCGAGACGACGACCGGGTCCGGCACGTACTCCTGGGCGGGGACCGAGAAGGTCATGCGCAGGAAGTTCTCGACGTAACCGAGGTCGTTGCGCGGGTAGACGAACGGGTGACCGATCGACTTCTTGTACGCGTACGCCGCGATGGTCGGCAGCTTGGCCAGCAGCCGGATCGTCGAGAGGTGACGCTGCTCCTCGTCGAACGGGTTGTGGCTGTCCTGGTAGAACGTGGACAGCGCGCTGACGACCGAGGACAGCATGGCCATCGGGTGGGCGTCGCGCGGGAAGCCGTCGAAGAACCGCTTGACGTCCTCGTGCAGCAGCGTGTGCTGGGTGATCTCGTTCTTGAAGGCCGACAGTTCGTCGACCTTCGGAAGCTCACCGTTGATGAGCGTGTACGCGACCTCGAGGAACGTCGATTGCTCGGCGAGCTGCTCGATCGGGTAGCCGCGGTACCGCAGGATGCCCTGCTCGCCATCGAGGTAGGTGATGGCGGATTTATACGCAGCGGTGTTGCCGTACCCGCTGTCCAGCGTCACCAGGCCGGTGTTCGCCCGGAGCTTCCCGATGTCGAAGCCCTTGTCGCCGACGGTGCTGTCGATCACCGGGTAGGTGTACTCGTCATCGCCGTACCGCAGTACTACAGAGTTGTCGCTCACGTCATCCCTCACCGACGTAGTGCCTCTTCTTCGAGGTTCCCTGACTGTCTCACCCTCCCCCATTTGGCTCAGGAGAGTGCACTCGGGGTCGTCCATTGGACCTACTCGCGGCACTGAGTGCCGCGAACTTATTCATCCTGCCCCCTTGACTGCGGTTCCGGAAGACCTCCGTGATGTTTCCCACCGATTTGATCGATCATTTTTTCGGGGGATCCTCCTTCCGTACCTCCCCGCAGCCGGTAATCCAGCGCCGTACAACGCCTGCCTGCGGAAACCGTGCGGACCGCCTGCCCGATCGCCTGCCGGGACCCGACCAGCACGACAAGCTTCTTCGCCCTCGTCACAGCCGTGTACAGCAGGTTCCGCTGGAGCATCATCCAGGCGCTCTTGGTGACCGGGATGACGACGGCCGGGTACTCGCTGCCCTGGGAGCGATGGATCGTCATGGCGTAGGCGTGGGCCAGCTCGTCGAGCTCGTCGAAGTCGTACGTGATCTCCTCGTCCTCGTCGGTGAGGACGGTCAGCTTCTGCTCGTCCGGGTCCAGGGCGGTGACCACGCCGACCGTGCCGTTGAAGACGCCGTTCTCGCCCTTGTCGTAGTTGTTGCGGATCTGGGTGACCTTGTCGCCGACCCGGAACACCCGGCCGCCGAACCGCTTCTCGGGCAGATCCGGGCGAGCGGGTGTGATGGCCTGCTGGAGCAGCCCGTTGAGATGGCCCGCGCCCGCCGGACCGCGGTGCATCGGAGCGAGTACCTGCACGTCACGGCGGGGGTTCAGACCGAACTTCGCGGGGATGCGGCGGGCCGCGACATCGACCGCGAGCACGCCCGCGTCCTCGGTCTCGTCCTCCACGAAGAGGAAGAAGTCGCTGAGCCCCTGGGTGAGGGGCGGTACGCCGGAGTTGATCCGGTGGGCGTTGGTGACGACGCCGGACTGCTGGGCCTGGCGGAAGATCGTGGTCAGCCGGACGGCCGGAACGGGGCCGCCGTCGGCGAGCAGATCCCGCAGCACCTCGCCGGCGCCGACCGACGGCAGCTGGTCCACATCCCCGACGAGCAGCAGATGTGCACCGGGTGCCACCGCCTTGACCAGCTTGTTGGCGAGCAGCAGATCGAGCATCGACGCCTCGTCCACGACGACCAGATCGGCGTCCAGCGGACGGTCCCGGTCGTACGCGGCGTCGCCGCCCGGCTTCAGTTCGAGCAGCCGGTGCACGGTGGAGGCCTCGGCCCCGGTCAGCTCGGAGAGCCGCTTCGCGGCCCGGCCGGTGGGCGCCGCCAGCACCACCTTGGCCTTCTTGGCGCGGGCCAGCTCCACGATGGAACGGACGGTGAACGACTTACCGCAGCCGGGGCCGCCGGTCAGCACGGCGACCTTCCGGCTGAGCGCGAGCCGCACGGCGGCCTCCTGCTCGGGCGCCAGCTTGGCTCCCGTACGGCCCGCGAGCCACTTCAGGGCCTTGTCCCAGTCCACGTCGCCGAAGGCCGGCATCCGCTCATCCGGCGTCCGCAGCAGCCGCCGCACCTGGGCGGCGAGGGCGATCTCGGCACGGTGGAAGGGCACCAGGTAGACGGCGGTGACCGGCTCACCGCCCTCGGGCGACGGCACCTTCTCCCGTACGACACCCTCCGGGTCATCGGCCAGTTCGGCCAGGCACTCGATGACCAGTCCCGTGTCGACCTGGAGCAGCTTCACCGCGTCGGCGATCAGCCGCTCCTCGGGGAGGAAGCAGTGCCCCTGGTCGGTGGACTGCGACAGCGCGTACTGGAGTCCGGCCTTGACCCGTTCCGGACTGTCGTGCGGGATGCCCACCGCCTGGGCGATCTTGTCGGCCGTGAGGAAGCCGATGCCCCAGACGTCCGCGGCCAGCCGGTAGGGCTGGTTCTTCACGACGGAGATCGAGCCGTCCTCGTACTTCTTGTAGATACGGACGGCGATGGACGTCGAGACGCCGACACCCTGGAGGAAGACCATGACCTCCTTGATCGCCTTCTGTTCCTCCCAGGCGGCGGCGATCATCTTCGTCCGTTTCGGGCCGAGCCCGGGTACCTCGACCAGCCGTTTCGGCTCCTGCTCGATGATGTCTAGGGTGTCGACGCCGAAGTGGGTGGTGATCCGGTCGGCCATGACCGGGCCGATGCCCTTGATCAGCCCGGAGCCCAGGTAGCGGCGGATGCCCTGGATGGTGGCGGGGAGGATCGTCGTGTAGTTCTCGACGGTGAACTGCTTGCCGTACTGGGAGTGCGAACCCCAACGCCCTTCCATCCGCAGCGACTCGCCGGGCTGCGCGCCGAGCAGCGAGCCGACCACGGTGAGGAGGTCGTTGGCGCCGCGTCCGGTGTCGACGCGTGCGACCGTGTACCCGTTCTCCTCGTTGGCGTAGGTGATCCGCTCGAGTACGCCTTCGAGGACGGCCGTGTTCGACGTGGCGGACGTCGTGGTGGACCTGGTGGACATGGTCGTGACGGTACCCGGCGGCACTGACACCGGGCGGGCCGCACCGGAAACCGCAACGGCTCCCGCCGTGGCCGCCCCGGGTCCCCCGCCACCCGCGGGGGGGGC
>NZ_JBHXUW010000014.1:0-136489 GCF_042672475.1 Streptomyces sp. NPDC127177 | reverse complement strand
GACCGGTCGAAACCGGTCGGGGGCCGCCCCTTCGAACGCTCGGGCGCGCTAGGCGCCTGTCACGCTTCCTTCGTCATGTTCGGGCCGGCGCCGCCTGCCGCCTGCTCGATCGGGGGGACGTCGGGCAGAGCCGACTTCTCCTCGCCACGGAAGGTGAACTTCTTCTCGTCACCCTCGCCCTCGGTGCCGACGACCACGATGTGACCGGGGCGCAGCTCACCGAAGAGGATCTTCTCGGAGAGGATGTCCTCGATCTCGCGCTGGATCGTCCGGCGCAGCGGCCGGGCGCCCATCACGGGGTCGTAGCCCTTCTTCGCCAGGAGCGACTTCGCTTCCGCGCTGAGCTCGATGCCCATGTCGCGGTCCTTCAGCCGCTCGTCCACCTTGGCGAGCATGAGGTCGACGATCTGGATGATGTCTTCCTCGGTGAGCTGGTGGAAGACGACCGTGTCGTCGACACGGTTGAGGAACTCGGGCCGGAAGTGCTGCTTGAGCTCTTCGTTGACCTTGTTCTTCATCCGGTCGTAGTTCGTCTTCACGTCACCCTGGGCGGCGAAGCCCAGGTTGAAGCCCTTGGAGATGTCCCGGGTCCCGAGGTTGGTCGTCATGATGATGACCGTGTTCTTGAAGTCCACCACTCGGCCCTGGGAGTCGGTCAGGCGACCGTCCTCCAGAATCTGGAGCAGGGAATTGAAGATATCGGGGTGGGCCTTCTCGACCTCGTCGAAGAGGACGACGGAGAACGGCTTGCGGCGCACCTTCTCGGTGAGCTGACCGCCCTCCTCGTATCCCACATACCCGGGGGGAGAGCCGAAGAGACGGGAGACCGTGTGCTTCTCGCTGAACTCCGACATGTCGAGGGCGATCAGCGCGTCCTCGTCACCGAAGAGGAATTCGGCGAGCGTCTTGGAGAGCTCGGTCTTACCGACACCGGACGGGCCGGCGAAGATGAACGAGCCACCGGGGCGCTTCGGGTCCTTCAGACCCGCTCGCGTACGACGGATCGCCTGCGAGAGCGCCTTGATGGCGTCCTTCTGACCGATGACGCGCTTGTGGAGCTCGTCCTCCATGCGCAGCAGACGGGAGGACTCCTCCTCCGTCAGCTTGAAGACCGGGATGCCGGTGGCGGTGGCGAGGACCTCGGCGATGAGCTCGCCGTCGACCTCGGCCACGACGTCCATGTCGCCGGCCTTCCACTCCTTCTCGCGCTTGGCCTTCGCCGCCAGCAGCTGCTTCTCCTTGTCGCGGAGAGAGGCCGCCTTCTCGAAGTCCTGGGAGTCGATGGCCGACTCCTTGTCGCGGCGGACGCCCGCGATCTTCTCGTCGAACTCGCGGAGGTCCGGCGGCGCGGTCATCCGGCGGATGCGCATCCGGGAACCGGCCTCGTCGATCAGGTCGATCGCCTTGTCCGGCAGGAAGCGGTCCGAGATGTAGCGGTCGGCCAGCGTCGCGGCCTGGACCAGCGCCTCGTCCGTGATGGACACGCGGTGGTGGGCCTCGTAGCGGTCGCGCAGACCCTTGAGGATCTCGATGGTGTGCGGCAGCGAGGGCTCGGCGACCTGGATGGGCTGGAAGCGGCGCTCGAGCGCGGCGTCCTTCTCCAGGTGCTTGCGGTACTCGTCGAGCGTGGTGGCACCGATGGTCTGGAGCTCACCCCGCGCCAGCATCGGCTTCAGGATGCTGGCCGCGTCGATCGCGCCCTCGGCGGCACCCGCACCCACCAGGGTGTGGAGCTCGTCGATGAACAGGATGATGTCGCCGCGGGTGCGGATCTCCTTGAGCACCTTCTTCAGGCGCTCCTCGAAGTCACCGCGGTAGCGGGAACCGGCGACCAGCGCACCGAGGTCGAGGGTGTAGAGGTGCTTGTCCTTGAGGGTCTCGGGCACCTCGCCCTTGACGATGGCCTGGGCCAGGCCCTCGACGACCGCCGTCTTGCCGACACCGGGCTCGCCGATGAGGACAGGGTTGTTCTTCGTACGGCGGGACAGCACCTGCATGACCCGCTCGATCTCCTTCTCGCGCCCGATGACCGGGTCGAGCTTGGATTCACGAGCGGCCTGGGTGAGATTCCGGCCGAACTGGTCCAGCACCAGGGAGGTGGAGGGCGTGCCCTCCGCGGGGCCGCCCGCTGTGGCAGCCTCCTTGCCGCCCGAGTAACCGGAGAGCAGCTGGATGACCTGCTGGCGCACCCGGTTCAGGTCGGCGCCCAGCTTCACGAGGACCTGGGCTGCGACGCCCTCGCCCTCGCGGATCAGGCCGAGCAGGATGTGCTCGGTGCCGATGTAGTTGTGGCCGAGCTGAAGGGCCTCGCGGAGCGACAGCTCCAGGACCTTCTTGGCTCGGGGAGTGAAGGGGATGTGGCCGGACGGGGCCTGCTGGCCCTGACCGATGATCTCCTCCACCTGCTGGCGGACCGCCTCGAGCGAAATCCCGAGGCTCTCCAGGGCCTTAGCGGCGACACCCTCACCCTCGTGGATCAGGCCCAGGAGGATGTGCTCGGTGCCGATGTAGTTGTGGTTGAGCATCCGGGCTTCTTCCTGAGCCAGGACGACAACCCGCCGCGCGCGGTCGGTGAACCTCTCGAACATCGTTAATCGCTCCTCAGAGCGGTCAGGCAGTAAGGGGTCGGTCCCCTCCCTGTCCTTCCGCAGCTTAGTCCCGCAAGCGGGGACCGCTCATTTCAACTGCCGACACCCGTCGTGGCCTCCTGCCCCGAACGCCGACAACTGCTCCAACCCGATGGTGCGAGACGATGTTCCCGCAGGCCAGGCAGATACCCCTATCGCCAGTACGCCGATGGCGAACGTGAGACGTCCGGTGGCTGCGTGTCGCCCCTCCCCACTAGGGATGTCTTACCCGCAATTACAGACAGTCCATGCGGCGTACGCGGGTTCCCTCCGCTACGGGCGAACATCTTCGTACTCCCGAATGCTCCCGTACGCCCCCAACCCGGACACACTACGCGTTCGATCATGGACTCTGCGTAACCCCCGGCCCGGATCCGGAGTTCTTCCGGCATGGCACCCACCGTCCCGTCACCGCGTACTCCGCCTCCAGTCGAGCGGGACGGCGGTGACCGCCGTGCACCGCGGGGCGGCTGCGCCCGGTGGTACGAGCGGGAGCTCGGCTGGGCCACCGCCGGTGACGCACCTGTGCGGCTGCTGACCGGGCTGCGGTTCGACGCGCTGGTGGTCCCCGCCGCCGTCGGCCATGCGGCGCTGCGGCGGGTGGGCCGTACGGGGCCCGTGGCCCTCATGGGACGACGGATGAGTCTGCTGGTGGCCGCGGGGAGCGCGGACGAGCTGCCCGGGCTGCTCGACTGGCTGGAGTGGGGCCAGGTCACCCTCGCACTGACCGCTCTCGGCGCGGGGGGCCGGATCACGGCACCACCACCGCCGGGCCGGCCGGGCCCGCCGGGGGCCGCGGTATGGCTGCGGCCCCCCTGTCCACCCCACGAGCAGGATGGGGAACCGGCGCTCCCTGCCCTCTCCGGCTTCGGGAGCAGGGGTGGGGATGCTCCCGATCTCGTCCGGCTCGTGGACGCCGTGGCGACGGAATGCCACCGGGCCCGACTGACGCGCGCCCGGACGGGGCTTTCCTCCGATGAACCGGCTGCTCAGCCGTTGGCCTTCTCGTAAGCCTCGCGGATGTCCGCGGGAACACGGCCGCGGTCATTCACATTGTGGCCGTTCTCGCGCGCCCACTTACGGATCTCGGCGGTGTCCTTGTTGCCACCGGGAACCGCACGGCCCTTGCCACGACCGGAGGCGGCACGGCCACCCGTACGCCGACCGCTCTTGGCGTACGGCTCGAGCAGCGTACGGAGCTTGTCCGCGTTGCTCGTGGTGAGGTCGATCTCGTACGTCTTGCCATCCAGCGCGAACGTGACGGTCTCGTCCGCCTCGCCGCCGTCGAGGTCGTCAACAAGAAGGACCTGAACCTTCTGTGCCACCGGATTTCCTTTCATCGAAAATGGAGTACGCGGAAAGGAAACCGCTTTTCCCCGGAAAACACAAACCCCCGGGAGAGGTTCAGGAGCGCAAGAAGACGGGAAACGTGCGCGATTCGGACATAGACCTCGGGTTCTTCCGACGGTCACAGGTGCAGAAGCATCCGGCTGTTACCCAAGGTGTTCGGCTTCACTCGTTCGAGACCGAGGAACTCCGCGACTCCCTCGTCATAGGAACGCAGCAGCTCGCTGTAGACATCTCCGTCGACCGGCGTCTCTCCGATCTCCACGAAGCCGTGCTTCGCGAAGAAGTCGACTTCGAAGGTGAGACAGAAAACCCGTCGCACACCCAGCCAGCGGGCGGTCTGCAACAACTTGTCCAGCACTTGGTGGCCGACTCCGGCACCCTTGATGCTGTGATCGACCGCGAGAGTACGGACTTCGGCGAGGTCTTCCCACATCACATGCAGTGCGCCGCAGCCGATGACCTGGGCGTCCTCGTCGCGTTCGGCGATCCAGAACTCCTGGATGTCCTCGTAAAGCGTGACCGTTGCTTTGTCGAGCAGGATGCCTTCACGTACGTAGCCGTCGAGGAGTCGCCGGACGGACGGCACATCGCTCGTCCTCGCACGCCGGACGGTGATGGCCACGTTTATAACCGACGGTTCGGTCTGGAAATCGGTTTGCGGAAGCTCTGAGGACATACCCCGACGCTATCGCCCGGCCTCCGGCTCCGCCCCATCGGCCGCTTCGGCCGCTTCATCGACGGCTTCATCCGCTTCATCGGCTTCATCGGCCGCTTCACCGCCCGACGCCTCGGCGTCCTCGGGAAGAGTGGGCACAACCATCCGCATCGCATCCCGGAGAGCCTCACGCTGCTCGGCCGACATCATGCCGAAGAACGCGACCAGCGCGGCGGCCGGGTTGTCACTCCGCGACCAGGCTTCGTTCATCAGTGCGGCCGAGTACGCGGCGCGGGTGGAGACCGCCGTATATCGATATGCGCGGCCGTCCACTTCCCGGCGGACCCAGCCCTTCTGATGGAGATTGTCCATTACCGTCATGACGGTGGTGTAGGCGATGGACCGTTCCTGCTGAAGGTCCTCAAGGACTTCCCGCACGGTGACCGGACGGTTCCATTGCCAGACCCGGGTCATCACGGCGTCTTCCAGCTCTCCCAATTGACGGGGCACAGCGTCACCCTAGTGCCAAATGTCTGGAATGGCCGGTTATTCACACAACAAAAGGGCGTACGGCTCTCTCGGAGCCGCACGCCCTTCGTATGGTGCCGCGCGCAATGCGCCCGGGTTTACCGGGTCAGACCGCTTCGGTCCGCTGCGCCTGCCGGGCCGCCTCGGAGCGGCTGATCGCCGCGTCGACGGCCGCATCCTCTTTGGCCTTGTTGGGACCGCCCTGGCTCTTGACGATCGTCACGACCAGACCGATGAAGAAGGCTGCCATCACCACGGGGGGCACGAGCGCGGATACGTAGTCCATGGCGTCCAGAGTAGCGAGCCTGCCACCGGGTTCCGGCGCGCCCCCTGCCCTGCTATCCGGCGGCGCGCTGCTGCTGCGGCGGGGGCACCGGGCGACGGCGTGGCGGGAAGACCTCCGAAGGCTTCGGCGCCGGGCGGTCGGACGGTGCCGCCGGGCGCGCCGGGGCCTTCGGCTTCTCCGGCTCCGCGGCACGGCCGCCCGGCAGCGCGAGCAGCCGGCTGCGGGGCGCCGGGGTCGTCGCGGCGACGGAACGCCCGGCCAGGCGGGCGCGCACCGAACGCTCCGCGAGCACCTGACAGCGCTCCAGGAGCGCCGCGGCGACCGGCCCGCCGCGCAGGGCGCGCAGCGCGGCGAGATCCTCGGGGCGGGGGTCGTACCCGGCGGCCAGGGCGTCCTGGAGGAGCTCCAGATAGCCGCTGAGCGAGCCGGGCAGGGCGTTTCGGTAGCGGACGAGGTCGGCGAGGAGGAAGGCGCGCAGCCGTCCGGCCTCGCTGACCGTCTCGTCCACGGAGCCCGCTAGCCGCAGGCAGTCCTGGACATCCTCGTCGGGCAGGGGCGCGGGGTGGAGGGCGATGGCGAGGGCGCGTCGGAGCACTCGCAGCTCGTCCGCGCTGAACGCCATACCGCCGCGTGATCCGTAGGGCGTGGGCATGACGCGACAATACGTTCTAAATGGACAAAATCCGTTTAACTGGCCGTCGGCGGCGCGGCGGTCCGGCGGACCCCTCGCGCCGCCGGACCGCCGGGGCAACGGTTTTCAGAGGCGAGACACGTTGCGCTCGTACACCAGGCGCAGGCCGATGAGGGTGAGCCAGGGCTCGTGCTCGTCGATGACCGAGGACTCGCCCAGCACCATCGGAGCAAGGCCGCCCGTCGCGATGACGGTGACGTCGTCGGGGTCGGCGGCCAGCTCCTTCTTCATCCGCTCGACCACACCGTCGACCTGGCCGGCGAATCCGTAGATGATGCCCGACTGCATGGCCTCGACGGTGTTCTTGCCGATCACGCTCCGCGGCCGGGCCAGCTCGATCTTGCGCAGCTGCGCGCCCTTGACGCCGAGCGCCTCGACCGAGATCTCGATGCCGGGCGCGATGACACCGCCGGTGTACTCACCACGGGCGGAGACCGCGTCGAAGGTGGTGGCCGTGCCGAAGTCGACGACGATCGCCGGACCGCCGTACAGGTCGACGGCGGCGACCGCGTTGATGATGCGGTCCGCGCCGACCTCCTTCGGGTTGTCCATCAGGATCGGCACCCCCGTCTTGATGCCGGGCTCGACGAGGACCGCCGGGACGTCGCCGTAGTAGCGGCGGGTCACCTCGCGCAGCTCGTGCAGGACGGCCGGGACGGTGGAGCAGATGGCGATGCCCTCGATGCCGTCGCCCAGCTCCATGCCCAGCAGCGGATGCATGCCCATCAGGCCCTGGAGGAGCACGGCCAGCTCGTCGGCGGTGCGGCGGGCGTCGGTGGAGATCCGCCAGTGCTCGACGATCTCCTCACCGTCGAACAGACCGAGCACGGTGTGGGTGTTGCCGACGTCGATGGTGAGCAGCATCAGGCGCCGGCCCCGTCGGTGTCGCGGAAGTCCAGGCCGATGTCGAGGATCGGCGAGGAGTGGGTGAGCGCGCCAACGGCCAGGTAGTCCACACCGGCCTCGGCGTAGGCGCGGGCGGAGTCCAGCGCCAGCCGGCCGGAGGACTCCAGGAGCGCGCGGCCGCCGACCAGCGCGACGGCCTCGGCCGTCTGCGACGGGGTGAGGTTGTCCAGCAGGATCAGATCGGCGCCCGCGTCCAGCACCTCGATGACCTGCTGCAACGTATCGACCTCGACCTCGACCGGAAGATCCGGGAACTCGTCCCTGACCCGCTTGAAGGCCTCGGCGACACCGCCCGCCGCGATGACGTGGTTGTCCTTGACGAGCGCGGCGTCGGACAGCGACATGCGGTGGTTGACCCCGCCGCCGCAGCGCACCGCGTACTTCTCCAGGGCGCGCAGCCCCGGGGTGGTCTTGCGGGTGTCGCGGACCTTGGTCTTCGTGCCCTCGAGCACATCGGCCCAGGCGCGGGTGGCGGTGGCGATGCCGGAGAGCCGGCAGAGCAGGTTGAGCGCGCCGCGCTCGCCCGTGAGCAGGTCACGGGTGCGGGTGGTGACGGTCAGCAGCTTCTGGCCGGCGACGACGCGGTCGCCGTCCTCGACGTGCCGCTCGACCTCGAACTCGGACGTACAGACGATGGACAGAACGGCCTCGGCGACGTGCAGACCGGCCACCACGCCCGCCTCACGGGCGGTGAAGTCGCCGGTGGCCATGGCGTCCTCGGGCACGGTGGCGACGGTCGTGACGTCCACCCCGCCGTCGAGGTCCTCCGCGATGGCGACGTGCGCGACGTCCTCGACCTGGACCGGGTCGAGACCCGACTCGGCGAGGAGCTGGGCGAGCGCCGGGTCCAGCCCGCACTCGTCCTCGTAGCCCTCTCCCCCGCCGCAGCCGCAGCCGTCTCCGCAGCCGCCCGCGTCAGGTGCGGGCGCGCCGATCTGGATCAGCGGTACGTCCACGGGTGTGGGGCGCGGATTCTCTTCGGGCGTGCTCACGGTTACGGCTCCTCGGGAGTGGGGTGGGTGGTGCTTGCTGCTGCGCAGTCTGCTCGCCCGGACGGGCGTACGGGGCCGAATGCCTCGGTATCCGTCCGACGGAGGACCAGCGCCGAGGCAGGCCGCGTCTGCTGCCCGTCGGTGGTGAGCCGTACGACGAGGTGGTGGCGCCAGTTCTCGTCGTCGCGCTCGGGCCGGTCCTCGCGCCAGTGGCAGCCGCGGGTCTCCTCGCGCTGCCGGGCCGCCGCGACCAGGACCCGGGAGACCAGGAGCAGATTGGTGGCCTCCCAGCTCTCGACACCGGGCACCGCGAGCTTCGGCTCGGCCGCCCCCGCCTTCAGGGCCGCGCTGCGGTGCAGGTCCTCCAGCTCGTCGGCGGCGGTGGCGAGGCTGTCGGCGGAGCGCAGGACGCCGGCGCCGCGGGTCATGATGCGCTGGATCGTGCCCCGGGCCTCGGGGGCGAGCAGCGGCGCGGTCACCGGGTGCGGGACGGCTGCCGCGGCGCCCGCGCGGGGGCGGTCCGTGACGATGTCGGCCGCGATGCGCTCGGCGAACACGAGTCCTTCGAGGAGCGAGTTGGAGGCCAGCCGGTTGGCGCCGTGCACACCGGTGCAGGCGACCTCGCCGCAGGCGTAGAGACCGGGCACGGTCGTACGTCCCCGCAGATCGGTGCGGATGCCGCCGGAGGCGTGGTGCGCGGCCGGGGCGACGGGAATCGGCTCGGTGACCGGGTCGATGCCGTGGGCGCGGCAGGCCGCCAGGATGGTGGGGAAGCGCTGCTCCCACATCTCGGCGCCGAAGTGCCGGGCGTCGAGGTACATGTGCTCGGTGCCGTGCAGCTGTGTCTGGCGGATGATCGCCTTGGCGACGATGTCGCGCGGGGCCAGTTCGGCCAGTTCGTGCTGTCCGAGCATGAAGCGCGTGCCGTGCGCGTCGACGAGATGGGCGCCCTCGCCCCGTACCGCTTCCGAGACGAGCGGCTGCTGCCCCTCGGAGCCGCTGCCGAGGAAGAGGACCGTGGGGTGGAACTGGACGAATTCGAGGTCCGAGACCTCCGCACCGGCCCGCAGCGCGAGCGCCACGCCGTCGCCGGTGGATACGGGCGGGTTGGTGGTGGCGGAGAAGACCTGGCCCATGCCGCCGGTGGCGAGGACCACCGCGGGTGCGTGGACCGCGCCGACGCCGTCGTGCTGGCCCTCGCCCATGACGTGCAGGGTGACGCCGGCCGTGCGGCCTTCGGCGTCGGTCAGCAGATCGAGGACCAGGGCGTTCTCGACGGTGTGCAGGGCCGCCGAGCGGACCGCCTCGACCAGGGCGCGGGAGATCTCCGCACCGGTCGCGTCGCCGCCCGCGTGGGCGATGCGGCGGCGGTGGTGGCCGCCCTCGCGGGTCAGCGCGATGTCGCCGTCGTCCGTGGTGTCGAAGTGCGCGCCGATCCCGATCAGCCGCCGCACGGCGTCGGGGCCCTCGGTGACGAGCGTGCGCACCGCCGCCTCGTCGCACAGGCCCGCGCCCGCGACCAGGGTGTCGTCGAGATGCTGCTCGGGGGTGTCGCCCTCGCCGAGGGCCGCGGCGACGCCGCCCTGGGCCCAGCGGGTCGAGCCGTCGTCGAGCCGGGCCTTGGTGACGACGACGGTGGCGAGGCCCGCGGCGGCGCAGCGCAGCGCGGTGGTGAGGCCGGCCACGCCGGAGCCGACCACCACGACGTCGGCGTCGATGGACCAGCCGGGGGCGGGGGCGGTCAGCCGTATTCCGGTCACGAGGTGGCTCCGAAGGTCAGCGGGATGTTGTCTATGAGCCGGGTGGCGCCCACTCGGGCGGCGACGGCCAGTACGGCGTCCCCGGCGGTGTGGTCGTCGGGGATCTCGGTGAAGTCCGCCGGATCCACCAGCGCCACGTAGTCGAGGGCGAGCGGGGGCTGTTCGGCCGCCGCCTCGTCCAGGACGGCGCGGGCGGCGGCGCGCACCGCGGCGGGTCCGCCGTCGGGCCTGGCGCGGGCGACCGCCTGCGCGTCGGCGGCAAGCCGGGCCTCGCCGAGCCGGATGAGCCCGGCGGCCCTGTCCTCGCCCGCCCCGCCGGCCAGCGCGCGGGCGTGCAGCGCCTGCTGGGCGGCCAGCCGGTCGCGGGCCGCGAACAGGGCCCTGGACAGGGCGAGCGCGGTGCGGCGCTCGTGCGGGTCGAGGAAGCGGTTACGGCTGGAGAGCGCGAGCCCGTCGGGCTCCCTCGCCGTCTCCACGCCCACGATCTCCACGGGGAAGTTCAGATCGCGCACCATGCGGCGGATCAGTGCCAGTTGCTGCGCGTCCTTCTGTCCGTAGAACGCGAGGTCCGGGCGGGTGAGGTGGAGCAGCTTGGCGACGACGGTGAGCATCCCGTCGAAGTGCCCGGGGCGCGAGGCGCCTTCGAGGCGCTCGCCCATCGGGCCGGCCGAGATGCGGACCTGCGGTTCCCCGCCCGGGTAGACCTCGTCGCCGGAGGGGGCGAAGACGACGTCGGCACCGGCCGCTCCCGCGAGGGCGAGATCGGCGTCGAGGGTGCGGGGGTAGCGGTCCAGGTCGGCCGCCTCCCCGAACTGGAGCGGGTTGACGAAGACGGTGACGACGACCTGTCCGGCCCGGCCGACGACGGCGCGTGCGGTGCGTATCAGGGAGGCGTGGCCCTCGTGCAGGGCGCCCATGGTCATCACGACGGCGCGCTCGGGCCGGGTGCGGCCGGCGTCGGCGGGGGCGTCGGCCGGACGGCCGTCGGCGGGGGCGTACGCGTGGCCATCCGCGGGGGCGTACGCGTCGAGTTCCGCGGCGGTGCGGAGCAGGGTGGCGGCGGGGCCGGTCATCGGGACTCCTCCCGTCCGGTGCCGCCGGTGCGGCCGCCGTCGCCCAGGACCCCGAGCAGGTCCTCGGCGAGCTCCGGCTTGAGCATGCCGTGGGCGAGCGCGCGGTCGGCGGTGGCCCGGGCCATCGCGATGTATCCGGCCACCGTCTGCGGGGCGTGGGTGCGCAGCTCCCCGATGTGCGCGGCGACCGTGCCCGCGTCACCGCGGGCGACCGGGCCCGTGAGGGCGGCGTCACCGGAGCGCAGGGCGTTGTCCAGGGCGGCGCCCAGGAGCGGGCCGAGCATCCGGTCGGGGGCGGCGACCCCCGCCGTGCGCAGCAGCTCCATCGACTGGGCGACCAGAGTGACCAGGTGGTTCGCGCCGAGGGCGAGAGCCGCGTGGTAGAGCGGGCGGGACTCCTCGGCGATCCACTCGGGCTCGCCGCCCATCTCGATGACCAGCGCCTGGGCCGCCAGCCTCAGCTGTTCGGGTGCGGTGACGCCGAAGGAGCAGCCGGCCAGCCGCTGCACGTCCACGGATGTGCCGGTGAACGTCATCGCCGGGTGCAGGGCCAGCGGCAGGGCGCCGGCCCGCAGCGCGGGGTCCAGCACCTTCGTGCCGTAGCGCCCGGAGGTGTGTGCGATGAGCTGTCCCGGCCGGACGGCGCCGGTCTCGGCGAGGCCCTCCACCAGGCCCGGCAGGGCATCGTCGGGGACGGTGAGCAGGACGAGCTCGGCGCGCGCCAGCACCTCGGCGGGCGTCACCAGGGGGACGTCGGGGAGCAGGGTCGCGGCGCGGCGCACCGAGGCGTCGGAGACACCCGAGACGGCGACCGGGCGATGCCCCGCGAGCTGCAGGGCTGCGGCAAGGGCGGGGCCGACACGGCCCGCGCCGACGACGCCGACGGTGAGGCGGGCGGGGCGGTCCCTCGCGTCGAGGGGGTCCTTGGGGGCTGTTGCGTTCACTCGGCAGTGGCCTTCCGTTCCAGTCCGCGGGGGGTACCGGACGATTTCTCTGCATGCTACGCCAGCGTTTCGTGCGGCTCCCGACTGTCCACAGGCTGTGGGAAACCCCGGGCCCCGGCGGGGTGAACGGAGCCTCGGAACAACTCCGTGGGCCGCGGCCCCGTTCTGCGTGATGATCGTCCCATGGCAGACATGAACGAGCAGGTGCACGACGAGGGCGAGCAGACGCGTGACGAGGGCGAGCAGGCGCGTGGCGAGGACCAGCAGGCGCGTGGCGAGGGCGAACAGGCGCGTGGCGAGGACGAGCAGGCGCGTGGCGAGGCGGACGGACAGTCCGGCGATGCTGACGACGCCCAGCGGCTCCGCCGGATCGCCGCATGGCGGCAGGCCCGGCGGATCCTGCACCGGGAGCCGCAGGACCGCACGCTCGGCGAGCAGCTGAGCGCGCTGGCCGCCGACGCCGGCACGCTCACGGACCTCGGCAGGCCCGGGGACATCTACGGCGACGGCGTCGTCGCCGAGCTGGAGCAGCGGATTGCCGAGGTGCTGGGCACGGAGGCCGCCGCGTTCTTCCCGACCGGGACGATGGCCCAGCAGGTGGCGCTGCGGTGCTGGGCCGGGCGCACCGGCAACCCGACGGTGGCGCTGCATCCGCTCGCCCACCCCGAGGCACACGAGCGCGGCGCGCTGGGGACGGTGAGCGGGCTGCGTACCGTCCACCCGACGTCCGCGCCGAGGCTGCCCACGGCACAGGAGATCCGTGACTTCGAGGAACCGTTCGGCACCCTGATGCTGGAGCTGCCGCTGCGGGACGCGGGCTTCGTCCTGCCCACCTGGGAGGAGCTGGAGGCCGTGGTGGCGGCAGCCCGCGAACGGGACGCGGTGGTCCACTTCGACGGGGCGCGGCTGTGGGAGTGCACCTCCCGGTTCGGGCGGGAGCTGCCGGAGATCGTCGCGCTCGCCGACAGCGTGTACGTGTCGTTCTACAAGACCCTCCGCGGGATCTCCGGGGCGGCGCTCGCCGGCTCCGCCTCACTGATCGAGGAGGCCCGCACCTGGCGCCACCGGTACGGCGGCCAGCTCTTCCAGCAGTTCCCCGCGGCGCTCTCCGCCCTGAGCGGCCTGGACCGGGAGCTGCCGAAGCTGCCGTCGTACGTGGCGCAGGCGCGGACGGTGGCCGCGGCGCTGGTCGAGGGATTCGAGGAGGCCGGTGCCGGCTGGTTCCGGGTCCATCCCGAACCTCCGCACACGCATCAGTTCCAGGTGTGGCTGCCGTACCCGGCCGACGTGTTGACGGAGGCGTCGGTGCTGCATGCGCAGGAGACGGGCGTGGCGCTCTTCCGCCGCTGGTTCCCGGCACCCGCCGGGCCTCCCGGGATCTCCGTCACCGAGGTCACGGTCACGACCGCCGGACTGGAGTGGACGGCGGCCGATGTGAGGGCGGCGACGGCCGAGTTCCTGAAGCGGGTGGCCCAGCAGGCGTGAGGCCGGCGCGGCGGGCCGCCGATTGACGCCGGCCGTCAATCGGGATCCGGCCCGCCGCGCTCACCCCGCACCATGGAGGGGTGAGCGTGAGCATCGACATCGCGGGGCTGGACCCCGGCCGCATCGTCTTCGAGACCTCCCCCCTCGCCGAGCTGGGGCTCGCCCTGCACGCGCTCTCCGAGCCGGGGCACCACCCGGGGCTGCACGGCTGGGCGACGGCCACCACCACGTCGCTGGAGCCGGACCTCGCCGACCGGCTGCACGAGGCGGAGTTCCTCTGGCGGAACTCGTTCTCGGACATCTTCATGCCGTTCGCCGGGGTCCGCGGCGGGAACGGCAGGACGGGCGCCGACCTCGCCGAGGACCTGGACATCCTGGACCGGCTGGACGACGAGCGCTTCGTCGCCGCGGCCCTGGAGTTCACCTGCGCCAGCCTGTACGGGACCGGTGCGCCCTCGCCCCTCGTCGACGCAGGGATGCGGGCCCGCGCCCTGGACATGGCGGCGGCGCGCGGCCCGCAGCAGGCGGAGTTCACCCAGCAGCTGCTGGCCGACCCCGCCTCCGTGCGCCGCTGGATCCGGCGCCTCTTCGAGGACTGCGACGAGGCCTTCTTCGCGGACACCTGGCAGCGGGCCAGGGTCCAGCTGGTGGCCGACGCCCGGCACAAGACGGATCTGCTGCGGCACAAGGGGCTCGGCGAGGCGATGGACGCGGTGTCCACGGCGGTGTCGCTCGACGCGACCGGGGACCGCATCCTCATCGACAAGCTGACCGAGGGCTCGGCCGGTGCCACGGATCCGGCCGTCGGGGCCGGGATCACGTTCATCCCGACCAGCTTCGGCTGGCCGCACCTGATGGTCCTGCACGCACCGGGCTGGCGGCCGGTGATCCACTACCCCGTGCACCGCCCCCAGCTGCCCTCCCCCGCCTCCGTCGAGCTGCTCCAGCTGCGGATGGAGGCACTGGCCCACCCGATGCGGATGCGGCTGTGCCGCAACATCGCCCGCTCCCCGTACACGACCGGGGAACTCGCCGACACGAACGGCATCACGGCCCCCGAGGTCTCCCGCCACCTCACGGTGCTCAAGAAGGCCGGCCTGGTCACGACCCGGCGGCGCGGCCGCTACGTACTGCACCAGCTGGACCTGACGGTGGTGGCCCGGCTCGGCAGCGACTTCCTGGAGGGAATCCTGCGCTGACGGCACCCGCCGGGGGGCGGCCCGTTCTCAGCCCGCCCCGCCGCCGGCCCGCACCAGTCCGGTCTCGTACGCGAGGACGACGACCTGCACGCGGTCGCGCAGGCCCAGTTTGGTCAGGATGCGGCCGACGTGCGTCTTCACGGTGGCCTCGGAGAGCACCAGCCGGGCCGCGATCTCGCCGTTCGACAGTCCCTGGGCGACCAGCAGCATCACCTCGCGCTCGCGTTCGGTGAGCTTGGCGATGTCCTTGTGGCGCGGCTCGGCCGTACCGCTCGGCAGCATCGGCGAGAAGCGGTCGAGCAGCCGCCGGGTGGTGGACGGGGCGACGACCGCGTCACCGCTGTGCACGGAACGGATCGCGGCGAGCAGTTCGCCCGGCGGCACGTCCTTGAGCATGAACCCGCTGGCCCCGGCCTTCAGCCCGGAGAACGCGTACTCGTCGAGGTCGAACGTCGTCAGGATCAGCACCTTGGGCGCCCCCGGCTCCGCACAGATGCGACGGGTGGCCTCGACGCCGTCCAGCCTCGGCATCCGCACGTCCATCAGCACGACGTCGACGGCGGTGGAGCGGAGGTTCTCGATCGCCTCCACGCCGTCGCCGGCCTCGGCGACGACGTCCATGTCCGGCTGCGCGGCCAGCACCATCCGGAAGCCGGTGCGCAGCAGTACCTGGTCGTCGACGAGCATCACGCGGATCGCCATGGGGTCCCTGTCTCCTGTTTCGTTCTGCGGTCGCGGTCTGCGGTCGCGGTTCACGGTCGCGGTCTGCGGTCTCTCATGGACGGGCCGGGCCGGGCCGGGCGCTAGTTGGCCGGCTTGAGCGGCAGCAGCGCGCTGATCCGGAACCCGCCACCGGGGCGCGGTCCGGCGTCCAGCGTGCCGCCGACCATGCCGACCCGCTCGCGCATGCCGATCATCCCGTGGCCCGCGCCGTCGGCGCCGCCGTCCTCGTACAGCTCGTGCGCGGCACCCCTGCCGTCGTCCTCCACCAGCAGGCCGAGCCCGTCGTCGAAGTACACCAGCCGCACGCTGGCCCCCGCGTTCGGGCCGCCGTGCTTGCGGGTGTTGGTCAGCGCCTCCTGAACGATGCGGTACGCGGTCAGCTCGACGCCACTGGGCAGCGGGCGCGGGGTGCCCTCGATCTTGAAGTCGACGGCCAGTCCGGACTGCCTGACCTTGTCGACCAGGTCCTCGATCTGCTCGACGTCCGGCTGCGGGACGTACTCCCCGCTCTCCCGCACATCGCCCGTCCGCAGCACCCCGAGCAGCCGCCGCATCTCCGCGAGCGCCTGCCTGCCGGTGCTGGAGATGGTCTCCAGTGCCTGCCGCGCCTGGTCGGGCGCGGCATCCATGACGTAGGCGGCGCCGTCGGCCTGCACCACCATCACCGAGACGTTGTGCGCGACGACGTCGTGCAGCTCACGGGCGATACGGGCCCGCTCGGCGGCCACCGCCACCTTCGACTGCGCCTCGCGCTCCCGCTCCAGCCGGGCCGCCCGCTCCTCCAGCTGGTCGAAGTAGGCCCGCCGGGTCCGCATCGAGTCCCCGAGCACCCAGGCCAGCACGAACGGAACCGTCAGTACGACGACGAGGAACAGCTCCTGCGGCCAGCCGCCCGGCTCCGTGTTGGGCCAGCGGAGCTGGGAGAGACCTGCCGCGCCCAGACTGCACGTCAGGGCGAGCCGGGACGCCCAGCGCTCGCCGACGGTGGCCACGGTGAACGTGATCACCAGCATCGCGAAGTTCGCGGTCGTCGGCCTGACCCCGAACGCCAGCTGCGCGACGCCCATCGCGATGGCGAGCAGCAGCATCTTCTCGGGCGCGCGGCGGCGCAGGGCGACGACGACGCTGAGACCGATGACGATCGGCACGATGGCGACGCGCTCTCCGCGCCCGCCGTGGCCGACATCGCCCACGACGATGGTCATGCCGGAGATCCCGAGGAGGAAGACAGCCCAGAAGGTGTCGACGCCCGTCGGGTGTCTGCGGATGAAATCGTAGAGGCGCTGCACGTAACCCAGCGTAGGGACAGGCGACAGGTGCATGGGTCAGCCAAAGGGCCGATCCGGGTTCCGAGACCGTACTCCCCAAGGTGGAGACTTGGATACGTGACGGATGACTGGCGCGGGTGGCAGGAGGCGGCCGAGACCGCTTTGTACGGGGACGGGGGGTTCTACCGGAGCCCCGAGGGGCCCGCGGGCCATTTCCGTACGTCCGTACACGCCTCCCCGCTGTTCGCGGCGGCCGTCGCCCGGCTGCTGGTCAGGACGGCCGGAGAGCTCGGCACCGACACGGTGGACCTGGTGGATCTGGGGGCCGGACGCGGAGAGCTGGTGACGGGGGTCCTCGCGGCGCTGCCGGCCGAGGGCGGTGCCGGTCTCACGGTCCGGGCGTACGCCGTGGAGCTCGCCGCGCGCCCCCTGGGCCTGGACCCCCGGGTGGAGTGGTGCGCGGAGCCGCCACAGGGCGCGCGCGGGCTGCTGTTCGCCAACGAGTGGCTGGACAACGTGCCGACGCCGGTCGCCGAGACGGACCGGGACGGCGTCGACCGTTACGTCCTGGTCCGGCCGTCGGACGGTACGGAGCGGCTGGGCGATCCGGTGGACGGGCCGGATGCCCGTTGGCTGGGCCGCTGGTGGCCGTCGGCCGGGCCGGGCGGCCGGGCGGAGATCGGCCGCCCGCGCGACGAGGCGTGGGCGGGTGCGGTGTCCACGCTGTCCGCCGGGGTCGCGGTGGCGGTGGACTACATGCACCTACGGGAGGCCAGGCCGCCCTTCGGCACCCTGACGGGCTTCCGGGCGGGCCGCGAGGTGCGGCCGGTGCCGGACGGCAGTTGCGACCTCACCTCGCACGTGGCGCTGGACGCGTGTGCGGCGGCGGGCGGGCCGGCCGCGGATCTCCGCCCCCAGCGCGAGGCACTGCGCGACCTCGGGGTCCGCGGGGACCGGCCGCCGCTGTCCCTCGCGTCGAGCGACCCGGCGGCCTACGTGCGGGCCCTGGCGGGTGCGGGCGAGGCAGCGGAACTGACCGCCCGGGGCGGCCTGGGCGACTTCGGCTGGCTCACCCAACGGGTGCCCCCGTCCCCGGGACCACCGACGCTCGACGCGCACCCCGGCCACACCGGCACTTGAGGCGCGCCCCAGCCCCGCCTGCGGATGATCCCGGACCCCAGCCGCGCCTCCGACCAGCGGGGATACCGAACCGGCGCGGATCCGTCGGCCCGATTCACGAGGGCCCTGGGGCGCGGGATCATCCGCAGGGAATACTGGGCCGCATGACGGAGACGACAGTCGGCATCGGCGGCGCGGCGGAGAGCACCGACATGGTGCTCAACATCGGCCCGCAGCACCCCTCCACGCACGGCGTGCTCCGGCTGAGGATCGTCCTGGACGGCGAACGCATCCAGCACGCCGAACCGGTCATCGGCTACATGCACCGCGGCGCGGAGAAGCTCTTCGAGGCCCGCGACTACCGCCAGATCGTGATGCTCGCCAACCGCCACGACTGGCTGTCGGCGTTCTCCAACGAACTGGGCGTCGTCATGGCCGTCGAGCGCATGCTCGGCATGGAGGTGCCGGAGCGCGCGGTCTGGACCCGCACCCTGCTCGCCGAGCTGAACCGGGTCCTCAACCACCTGATGTTCCTCGGCTCGTACCCGCTGGAACTCGGCGGCATCACCCCGGTGTTCTACGCGTTCCGGGAGCGCGAGGAGCTCCAGGCCGTGATGGAGGAGGTCTCCGGCGGCCGGATGCACTACATGTTCAACCGGGTCGGCGGCCTCAAGGAGGACCTCCCGGCGGGCTGGCTCGGCCGCGCCAGGGATGCCGTCGCCTCGGTGCGCTCCCGGATGGGCGTGTACGACGAACTGGTGCTCGGCAACGAGATCTTCCGGGGCCGCACCCGCGGAGTGGGCGTGCTGTCGGCCGGGGCGGTGCACGCGTACGGGGTGTCCGGGCCGATCGCCCGCGCCTCCGGCGTCGACTTCGATCTGCGGCGCGACGAGCCGTATCTCGCGTACGGGGAGCTCCAGGACACCCTGAAGGTCGTCACCCGCACCGAGGGCGACTGCCTGGCCCGCTTCGAATGCCTGCTGGACCAGACGCACAACGCCCTGGACCTCGCGGACGCCTGCCTGGACCGGATGGCCGGCCTCGCGCCCGGCCCGATCAACCAGCGGCTGCCCAAGGTGCTGAAGGCCCCGGAGGGCCACACCTACGCCTGGACGGAGAACCCGCTCGGCGTCAACGGCTACTACCTGGTCTCCAAGGGCGAGAAGACTCCGTACCGGCTGAAGCTCCGCTCGGCCTCGTTCAACAACATCCAGGCGCTCACCGAGCTGCTGCCCGGCACTCTGGTCGCCGACATGGTGGCGATCCTGGGCTCGCTGTTCTTCGTCGTCGGCGACATCGACAAGTAGCCGTCCCTACGGCCGAAGAACGAAGACCGGGACCTGGAACCGGCTGCCGGCGACCGGCGACCGGCGACCCGAAACCAGCGACCGGCGACCGGCGACCGGCCTACGAGATCGCGCTGCGCAGCTCCGCCACGTCCAGCTGCTCGGTCTCGTCGTGCGCGGTCAGGTCGATGACCTTGCCGACGGCCCGGTTGTCCGCCGTGCCCGTGCGGTGCGCGGCCAGCGCCTCCTCGCCCACCACATCGGCGAGGTCCTCGTTCTGCACGGACTCGATCGCGGCGTGCGCCTTCTGCGTACCGAAGAAGTCGAAACTGCCCTGCGGCACCAGATGGCGGCGCGCCGCCGCGTACGGAACGACCGCACTGGCGGCCGGCGCGGGGCGCTGGGCGGGCAGTGCCTGGGCCGGCCGGGGCGCGGGCAGGGCGGCCGGGCGGCGGTGCTGCTCGCCGCCCGTCGGGGCGCCGGCGGGCGCGGCCGCCGCATGCCTTCCCCGCGGCTCCTCCGCCGCCCGGGACCGCTCCGCGAGATCGCGCTTCCTGGCCTCCTCCGCGGTGCGCCGGGCCTCCTGGAGCGCCCTGTTGCGGCTGAGGTCCTCCAACGCCTGTGCGGCGCGCAGATATCCGGCCGGGGTCGGGGTGCTGCGGGCCGCGGGCAGTTCGCGGGGCGGCGCGGACGCCTCCAGGGCGAGCTGCCGACGGCTCTCCAGCACACTGGCGCGCTCGGTCTCCGCGTTGGCGTACCGCCGCAGCAACGCGGCGTGCTCGCCGCGCAGTCCGGCGAGCTCGACGCGCTTGCGGCGCAGCTTCGTCTCCAGACGGGCGCGCAGTTCGCGCGACTCCTCCAGATCGGCCTCGATCTCCGCTATGCGTTCCTCGGCGCGCCACTCGTCGCTCGTGCGGGCGCGCGTGAGGTCCGCGACGCGACGGCCGGCCTCCCGGTCCCAGCTGCGCATCAGATACGCGCCGGTGAGGGCGGCGGCCGCAGCGGCGGCGACCAGGGCACGCAGGACCAGCGGCTCGGCGAGCAGCCAGGCTCCCGCGGCACAGAGAACCGAGGCTCCGGCCACGACCGAAGGCGGCAGGATTCTGTGCAGAGGTGGCGAATGGCGATGGCGTCCACGTGGCATGGCCTGAAATTTACCGTGCATACGGCCTGCTTGGGGGGCCGCCCGGCAATCTGTTCCCCGCCGGTTACCTGACGGCCCCCGAACCGCTCACTCCGCACACCCGGCCGGGAGTTCCCGCGGGCGTTCCCGCGGGCCTTCCCGGACCTCCGCTACTTCTTGATCAGACCCTTCGACTGAAGGTATTCCTTGGCCGCGTCCGCCGGCTTGGCACGCTCGGCGTCGACCTTGCGGTTCAGTTCCGCCAGGTCCTCGGTGGTGAGCGCCCCGGTGAGTTTGCCCAGTGCGTCGGCGATGTCCTGGGCGCCCGCGTCCTTGGCATTGACGACCGGGAGAATGTTGTCCGCGTTCTGGAGCTTCTTGTCGTCCTCCAGGAACACCAGGTCGTAGGTGTCCAGCACGCCGTCCGTCGTGGTGGTGAGGACCAGCTGGTCCTTGCCGTCCTTGACCGCCTGCTTGGACTGCGGGGTGCCCACACCCTTGGGGTCGATACCGGAGACGTCGATGCCGTAGGTCTTCTTCAGCCCGGGTGCGCAGAACGGCCGCACCTCGCACTCGTCACCCGCCGCGATCTTCACCGCGACCTTGGAGGCGCCGAGGTCCGAAAGGGTCTTGAGCTTGTTCTTCGAGGCGAATTCCTTGGTGACCGCGAAGGCGTTCTGGTCGAGCGCCTTACCGGCCGGAAGCACCTTCAGTCCGCGCGGCGCGGCGAGCTTCTCCAGTGCGGCGACGGTGGCCGCTGTGTCGCCCGAGGCGACCGGCTTCGACTCGGCCGCCTTCGCCCCGTTCGCCTTGGCGTTGAGGAATTCGGCGATCGTCGCCGCGTATTCCGGTACGACGTCGATCTCACCCTTCTCCAGCGAGGGTTCGTACAGTTCACGGTTCTTCACCGTGGTGATCGAGGTGTTGTATCCGGCGTCCGCCAGGATCTGCGCGTACAGCTCACCGAGCACCTTGGACTCGGTGAAGGCGGCGGCGCCGATGACGAGCGAGCCCTTCTTCCCGGAGTCGCCACCGCCGGCCGGAGCCCCCTTGTCCTTCTCCAGGCTGTCGCCGCCGCAGGCGGCGAGCGAGCCCGCCAGCGCGACGATGCCGATGACCGCGCCGGCTATGCGCGAGGTCTTGCTCATGTTGTTCTCCGTCCACGGCAACAGGGCCATATGCGATATGCGGTGTGGGTTGCGTAAAGCGGCCGGGGCTCACGCCGTCCGGCGGCGGCGAAGGGGTGACAGCAGCCGGTCGAGGACGACCAGCACCGCCTCCACCAGCAGGGCGAGTACGGCGACCAGCAGTGCCCCCGCGACCACCTGCGGGGTGTTGTACGTGTTGAAACCGAGGGTGATGATCCGTCCGAGACCGCCCTGGCCGACCATCGCGGCGATCGTCGCCGTGGCCACCACCTGGACCGCGGCCGAGCGCAGCCCAGTCATGATCATCGGATAGGCCAGTGGCAGTTCGACGCGTACGAAGAGCTGGCCGCCCGACATGCCCATCCCGCGTGCGGCCTCCGTCACCGAACGGTCCACCTCGGTCATCCCGACGTAGGCGTTGGTCAGCAACGGCGGCACGGCGAACAGCACCAGGGCGATGACGGTGGGCGCGTATCCGCTGTTGCGCAGCGGCGAGACCATGAAGAGTCCCAGCACCGCGAAGACCGGGACCGCCCGGCCCACGTTGGAGATGTTGACGGCCAGCGCGCCGCCCTTGCCTATGTGTCCCAGGTAGAGCGCGATGGGCAGGGCTATCGCGCAGGACAGCGCGAGCGCCACCCCGCTGACGTACAGGTGCTCACCGAGCCGGTGGGTCACCCCGCTCTCCCCCGACCAGTTGGCGCCGGTGGTGAGCCAGGTCCAGGCCTCGCCGAGAACTCCCATGGGGTCAGACCGCCTTCGCCGTGCCGGCCGCGTCCACGGCGTCGTGGGTGCTTGATATGCGGGTCCACGGGGTCAGCAGCCGCTGCACGCCGAGCAGCAGCAGGTCCGCGACCACCGCGAGCAGTACGCAGAGCACCGACGCGGCCAGCACCTGAGCCTTGAAGAAGCTCGGGAGCGCGTCGTCGATGAGGTTGCCGAGACCGCCCCGGCCGACGATCGAGCCGATCGTCGTCAGCGCGACCGTGGAGACCGTGGCGATCCGTATACCGGCCATCAGCGCGGGCATGGCGAGCGGCAGCTCCACCTCCCACAGCAGCCGGGCGGGGCCGTAACCCATTCCCCGCGCGGCCTCCTTCGCCTCCTGGGGCACCGCTTCGAGGCCCGCCAGGATGTTCCGCACGAGAATGGTCAGCGAATACAGCACCAGGCCGGTGACCACGAGCGCGGCGGAGAGCCCGAAAAGCGGCAGCAGCAGCGCGAACATGGCGAGCGACGGCACGGTGTAGAGCACCGTGGTCAGCCCGAGGACCGGTCCGGCGAACCGCCGGCTGCGGCGGGCGAGCAGGGCCAGCGGAAATGCCACGGCAACACCGATCGCCACCGAGACCGCGGTGATCCAGATGTGCTGGACCGTCGCGTCGGTCAACTCCTGGCTGCGGGAACGGAGATACTCCCCGCAGATCCAGTCGTTCGTCACCAGGCAGTTCTGTCCGGCCATCCGTCCCCCCACCTCCCGGTCACTCACTCGTACTGATGTCCGGCGAGCCTATCCTCGACCACTGACAATCGCCGAGGCCGTTGTATTCCAGCAACATGTCCTTCACAGAACACGCGCCACAATGGGGACCCATGATCCGTTTCGAGCACGTCACCAAGCGGTATGCGGACGGCACCACCGCCGTCGACGATCTTTCCTTCGAGGTCGCCGAGGGTGAACTCGTCACGCTCGTCGGACCCTCGGGGTGCGGCAAGACGACCACCATGAAGATGGTGAACCGGCTGATCGAACCGACCGAGGGACGGATATTCCTCGACGGGGACGACATATCGGCCATCGACCCCGTCCAACTGCGGCGCCGTATCGGCTACGTAATCCAGCAGGTCGGTCTGTTTCCACACAGAACGGTCCTGGAGAACACCGCGACCGTCCCCCATCTTCTCGGCTGGAAACGGGGAAAGGGCCGCGAACGCGCGGCGGAACTCCTCGATCTGGTCGGACTTGATCCTTCCGTTTATGGCGACCGATATCCGGAGCAGCTCTCCGGCGGTCAGCGCCAACGCGTGGGCGTGGCAAGGGCGCTGGCCGCCGACCCGCCCGTGCTGCTGATGGACGAGCCTTTCGGCGCGGTCGACCCGGTCGTCCGGGAACGGCTGCAGAACGAATTCCTGAAGCTCCAGGCACAGGTCCGCAAGACCGTGCTGTTCGTCACGCACGACATCGAGGAGGCCGTCCGCCTCGGCGACCGCATCGCCGTCTACGGACAGGGCTCGATCGAGCAGTTCGACTCACCGGCCACCGTGCTCGGCGCCCCCGCCACCGACTACGTCGCGGACTTCGTCGGCGCGGACCGCGGACTCAAGCGGCTCTCGGTCACCCCCATCGAGGAGAGCGACCTCGACCAGCCGCCGGTCGTCCACCTCGACGACCCGCTGGCCACGGCGACCGAGCGGCTGCGCACACAGGGCGCGCGCTGGGCCGTCGTGCTGGACGCCGACGACCATCTGCACGGCTGGATCCCGGCCGGTGACGCGATCGGCGGCGCCAAGGGCACCGTGCGCGAGCACGCCCGCCGGATGGAGGCCTGGCTGCCCGTCGGCGCCCCGCTCAAGCAGGCGTTCGCCACCATGCTCCAGCACGACGCCGGCTGGATCGCCGTCATCGACAAGGAGAGCGCGGGCCGGTTCCTGGGCGTGCTCACCCCGGCCCGCCTCCATGAGGCCCTGCGCCGCTCGATCGACGCGGACGACCGGGCCGTGCCGCGCGCCGAGGTCGCCGTGGAGAGCGTGGCGAGCGTGGCCAAGACCGCGGACCGCTGAGGGCGGCCCGAGCCGGGCCCGGGTCCTGTGTGCCGGGGCCGGGACACAGCCCAGGGCCCCGGCTCCGCTCAGTTCTCGCTGAGCCGGCTGCTCATCCACTCCAGCGCGGCCGGGATCTCCCGGCGCCAGGTGTTGAAGTTGTGCCCCCCGCTGCCGAGCACGATCGACGAGGCCTGGGCGGGTGCTTTGACCTTGGCCAGGAACCGCCGCGTGTCGGCGTAGTTCGCCTCGCCGTGGCGGGAGGTCGTCACCAGGAAGGACGAGTCCGGCAGCGGGCGATGGTCCAGCGTCCACAACAGGTCGGCGCGTTCGCGCGCCCGCGGGTCGCCGTGGAAGAGGTCACCGGTCGTCGGGTCCTCGGCCGCCTTGTAGTACGCGGAGAGGCCCGCACTCGCCGTGAACCTGCCCGGGTGGTGCAGCCCGATCTTCAGGGCGCAGTAGCCGCCGGTCGAGTTGCCGATGATGCCCCAGTTACGGGCGTGCCGGCCGACCCGGTACGCGGTCGAGATCGCCGGGGGCAGGTCCTTCGCGAAGAAGGTCTCCGTCTGCGGACCACCCTTTATGTCCACGCACTCGGTGTCCCGGGGCGGCGCCACCGTCGGCCGCAGCATCACCAGGACCATCGGCTGCGACCGCCCCGCCCTCACCCGGTCGAGTGCCGTGCGCGGGTACCGCAGCCCCTTGATGAGGTTCTCCGAAGTACCCGGGTAGCCGGTGAGCACCACGACCGCGGGGAACTTCCGCCGGGCGAAGGCCGGCTGGAAGTACTCCGGCGGCAGGTACACGTAGGCCGCGCTCTCGATCTTCGAGTGCCGCCCCGCGATCACCACCTTGTCGATGCGACCGCCCCTGGCGGGCAGCGCCCCGCCCGGCACGTCGGGCCGCTGCGTCCCCACCCGGACGATGTTCTTCGCGGCCAGCGTCCCGGCCGCGTGGTCGGTGACCACGCCCAGCTCCTGCTTCTTGCCGAACAGGTCCGCCCAGGAGCCGTAGAAGAGGAACGAGTTGTTGGCCATCAGACCCACCGAGGCGAAGACCGCCACCTGGGTCGCCAGCAGCAGTCCGACCCGGCCGAACACCATGGGCACACTGCGCCGGGCGAACCGCGGCCAGAGCCAGATCGTGACGGCGAACAGCGCGACGGCCAGTGCGATCGCCAGGATCAGCACTGCCTTGCCGGTAAGGCCCATGACGGTTGAACTTTCTGTCAGGAAATTTCCGGGATACGGGTGAACCCGCAGCCCGGAAGGCTCGTCCTAGAAGTCGCACATCGTCCGCAGGGCTCAGGCCGACGGACTCCAAGAATCTCTCGCGGAACCACGGGAAGCGATGTCTGTCACGCTAGATGGGGATAAATCGGGATCGGTTCCGAGTAGCGCACGTAAGTTCGTGCGCGGACCGCGACCGGAGACCGTACCGGTGCTCGTCGGCACCGCCTGCACCGTAGTCGGACTGGTCGACGTCGCCGCCGGCGTCTTCCCGCGCTTCCGCCACAGCCGGATGCACACCCTCGCCGAGGTGCTCCCGGGCGCCCTCGGACCCTTCGCCGCCGCGCTCTCGCTGAGCGCCGGCGTCCTGCTGCTGCTCCTGGCCCACGGCCTCAAACGGCACAAACGGCGGGCCTGGCGGGCCGCCGTCGTACTGCTCCCGGCCGGCGCGCTGTCCCAGTTCGTCTACCGGCACTCGGTGCTCGGCGTACTCGTATCGCTGACGCTGTGTTACCTGCTGGTACGCCACCGGAGTGAATTCGCCGCGCTCCCCGACCCGCGCAGCCGTTGGAGGGCCCTGGCCAACTTCGTCCTCCTCGGCGCGGGTTCGCTCGGCCTCGGCCTGGTCATCGTCAGCGTCCACCCCGGCCGTCTGGTCGGGAACCCGAGCATCGCCGACCGGCTCCAGCACGTGCTGTACGGACTGTTCGGCTTCGAGGGCCCGGTCGACTACGCCGGTGTCACCTCCTGGACGGTGGGCTACTCGCTCGGCGCCCTCGGCCTGCTGACCGCCGTCACCACCATCTACTTCGCGTTCCGCCCCGAACACCCGGCCGCCCGCCTCACCGAGGACGACGAGGACCGGCTGCGCACACTGCTGGACCGGCACGGCCGCCGCGACTCGCTCGGCCACTTCGCGCTCCGCCGCGACAAGGCCGTCGTCTTCTCCCCCAGCGGCAAGGCCGCCGTCTGCTACCGCGTGGTCTCCGGGGTGATGCTGGCCAGCGGCGACCCGATCGGCGACGTGGAGGCCTGGCCGGGCGCCATCGAACGGTTCATGGACGAGGCCAGGGCCCACTCCTGGACACCGGCCGTGATGGGCTGCAGCGAGACCGGTGGCGAGGTCTGGACCCGCGAGACCGGGCTCGACGCACTGGAACTGGGCGACGAGGCGGTGGTGGATGTCGCGGATTTCTCCCTCGCCGGACGTGCGATGCGCAACGTGCGCCAGATGGTCAAGCGCATTGAACGCGGCGGTTACGAGACCCGGGTCCGGCGCGTGGCCGACATCGGCGAGGCCGAACTGGCCCGCATCCGCCGGGCAGCGGCCGACTGGCGCGGCACCGACAACGAGCGCGGCTTCTCCATGGCGCTCGGCCGGATCGGCGACGGCGCCGACGGGGACTGCTTCATCGCCACCGCCCACAAGGCCGACGAGCAGGCCGCCGAATCCCCGTACGGCGATCTGAAGGCCGTGCTCCACTTCGTCCCCTGGGGCACCGACGGAATGTCCCTGGACCTCATGCGCCGCGACCGCGCCGCCGACCCGGGGATGAACGAGCTGCTGATCGTCGCCTCGCTCCAGGCCGCGCCCCGGCTCGGCATCGACCGCGTCTCGCTGAACTTCGCGATGTTCCGCTCCGCACTGGCCCGCGGCGAGAAGCTGGGCGCAGGACCGGTGCTGCGGATCTGGCGCGGACTGCTGATCTTCCTGTCGCGCTGGTTCCAGATCGAGTCGCTGTACAAGTTCAACGCCAAGTTCCGGCCGCGCTGGGAGCCCCGTTTCGTGGTCTACCGCACCGCCCGGGACCTGCCCCGGATCTCACTGGCGGCCATGCAGGCCGAGGGCTTCGTCAGCTTCGCCCTCCCCCGTCCGCTGGCCCGCCGGCTGTCCGGCGGCGGGCGCCGTCCGTGCGCGCACGCGTCGGCCACCACCGGGGAGCCCGGCGCCCACGCGGCGTGACCGGCCCCCTGGCGGGCCTACGCTGGTCGTATGAGTACGTTGCGTGGACGAGGCACGGTCCAGGGCCTGCCGGAGTGGGACCGCTGTGCGGTCATGGGTGTCGTCAATGTGACCCCCGACTCCTTCTCCGACGGGGGCCGCTGGTTCGACACCACGGCGGCCGTCAAGCACGGTCTCGATCTGGTCGGCGAGGGCGCCGACCTGGTCGATGTCGGCGGTGAGTCGACCCGCCCCGGCGCCAGCCGGGTGGACGAGTCCGAGGAGCTGCGACGGGTGATACCGGTCGTCCGCGGGCTGGCTTCGGAAGGGGTCACGGTCTCCGTGGACACCATGCGGGCCCGGGTCGCCGAGCAGGCCGTCGCCGCGGGCGCGGTCCTCGTCAACGACGTGAGCGGCGGGCTCGCCGACCCGGACATGATCCCGGTCGTCGCAGCCGCCGCGGTGCCCTTCGTCGTCATGCACTGGCGCGGATTCAGCGAGTCCATGAACAGCAGGGCGGTGTACGGGGACGTCGTCCCCGAGGTCGTCGACGAGCTGCGGACCCGGATGGACGCGGTCGTGGCGGGCGGTGTCGCCGCCGAACGGATCGTGATCGACCCGGGCCTCGGCTTCGCCAAGGACGCCGGCCACGACCTCTCGCTCATCGCCCGCCTGGACGCACTGCACGAGCTGGGCCGCCCGCTGCTGGTCGCCGCCTCCCGGAAGCGGTTCCTGGGCCACGTACTGGCCGGGGCGGGCGCCGCCCCGCCGCCCGCCCGCGAACGTGACGCGGCCACCGCCGCCATCTCAGCCATCTCCGCCCGTGCCGGCGCCTGGGCCGTCCGGGTCCACGAGGTACGCGCCACCGCCGACGCCGTACGCGTCGCCCGCGCCGTCGAAGGAGCCGCGTGAACGAGCCGCAGGACGAGCACGCGGCCGCGGCCGCCGACATCGAGGCCGTCGAACAGGCCAACACCGCCTTCTACGAGGCACTGGAGCGCGGGGACCTCGACGAACTCACGGGCCTCTGGCTGCCCGGCGAGGACCTCACCGTCTCCTGCGTCCACCCCGGCTGGCCGGTCCTCACCGGCCGCGGAGAGGTGCTTCGCAGCTACGCCCTGATCATGGCGAACACCGAGTACATCCAGTTCTTCCTGACCGATGTCGGGGTCTCCATGACGGGCGACACCGCCCTGGTGACCTGCACCGAGAACATCCTCAGCGGCGGTCCGGCCGAGGAGGGCAGCTCGCTGGGGCCGCTCGTCGGCCAACTGGTGGTCGCCACCAATGTGTTCCGGCGCACACCGGACGGCTGGAAGCTGTGGTCCCACCACGGTTCTCCCGTACTGGCCGAAACCGGTGAGGAAGAGGACGAGGAGTCACCCTCCTGAACGGGTACAAGCCCGGTGGAGGGTCGAAAAACAACTCCCCTGGATTGGGATCGGGCACATCCGGGTATCAGCGGCTACCAGCCCCGTGCGGTCAGCCGCCGCCCCCGCGGGCGAGTGCTGTCGGTGCTCGCAGGTAGATTCGAACGAGGGCAGGCGGCCGCCCGCACGCGGACCCGTGCCCTCACGACCAACAACAGCAGGAGTGATTCGCGTGGATCGTGTCGCGCTGCGCGGCCTCAAGGCCCGTGGGCACCATGGCGTCTTTCCCCGGGAACGGGAAGAGGGACAGACGTTCATCGTGGACCTGGTGCTCGGCCTGGACACCCGCCCCGCGGCAGCCGCCGACGACCTGACGAAGACCGTGCACTACGGCGTGGTCGCGGAGGAGGTCGTCGACGTCGTAAGGGGCGAACCGGTCGACCTGATCGAGACGCTCGCGGAGCGCATCGCCCAGCAGTGCCTCAAGCACGAAGGCGTCGAGGAGGTGGAGGTCGTGGTGCACAAGCCGGATGCGCCCATCACCGTCCCCTTCGACGACGTCACCATCACCATCACCCGGAGCCGAGCATGACTGCATTTTCTACCGAGGGGCAGAGCGACCCGACCGTACAGCCGGTTCCCGCCTCCGTGGTCGAGCAGGTGGACGCCGCGGACATCACCCTCTCCAACCCGAAACGCGCCGTGATCTCCCTCGGCTCCAATCTCGGCAACCGCCTGGAGACGCTCCAGGGCGCCATCGACGCCCTGGAGGACACCCCGGGCCTCCGGGTCAAGGCCGTCTCCCCGGTGTACGAGACGGAGCCGTGGGGCGTCGACCCCGGTTCCCAGCCCGCGTACTTCAACGCGGTGGTGGTCGTGAAGACGACGCTGCCCCCGTCCTCCCTCCTGGAGCGCGGCCAGGCCATCGAAGAGGCCTTCGACCGGGTCCGCGAGGAACGCTGGGGTCCGCGCACCATCGACGTCGACATCGTGGCGTACGCCGACGTGGTCTCCGACGACCCGGTGCTCACGCTCCCGCACCCCCGCGCCCGCGAGCGCGCCTTCGTCCTCGCCCCGTGGAACGACGTGGACCCGGCGGCCCAGCTGCCCGGCGTCGGCCCGGTCGCCGATCTGCTGGCCGGTGTCGGCCGCGGCAGCGTGCTGCCCCGAGCCGACCTGGAACTCCGTCTGCCCGAGTAGTCGTTAGGCTCACAGAAGACAGCAGCACAGTCAGAGGTACGGCAGGCGGCCCTGCCGGCAGGACCCGGCGGTAGCGCCGGAAGGACAGACCCACAGGCGGCGAAGGGCGGCTCACCCGGTGAAGCAACTACGGCTCGGGGTACTTGCCGGGCTCTTCGCCGCCGCCGGGGTGCTGTCCTGGGGCGGCGCCCGCCTCTGGGACTCCTTCGGAACCCTGCCGGGCGTGCCCCTGGCCGCTCCCATCGTGCTCGCGGTGATCGCCGTCGTCCTGCTCGCCACGGCGCTCTCCATCCGCGCCCGGCTGCGCGCCCAGCGCGAGCGCCGTCCGGGAGCCAAGGGCGTCGAACCGATGATGGCGGCCCGCGCCGTGGTCTTCGGCCAGGCCAGCGCCCTCGTCGTCGCCCTGGTCTCCGGGGTGTACGGCGGCACCGGCGTCTTCCTGCTCGGCTCGCTCGACATCCCGCCCCGCCGCGACCAGGCGATCTACGCCGGCTTCGCGGTCTTGGCCGGCATCGCGGTGATCGCGGCGGCCCTGTTCCTGGAGCACGTCTGCAAGCTCCCGGGCGACGAGGACGACAACAACAAGAACGCGGCGGCGGCGTAGCCGACCGCCGTGCGTCCGTCCGCCCGCACTCCCGGCCGGGTCAGCGCGCCATGATCAGGCTCATGGCCTCGGCGCGCGTCGCGGGGTCGCGGAGCTGTCCGCGTACCGCCGAGGTCAGTGTCTTCGCACCAGGCTTGCGGATACCGCGCATCGACATGCACATGTGCTCGCACTCCACGACGACGATGACGCCGCGCGGCTCCAGGATCTTCATCAGCGACTCGGCGATCTGCGTGGTCAGCCGCTCCTGGACCTGCGGCCGCCGGGCGTAGACGTCCACCAGCCGGGCCAGCTTCGACAGGCCAGTGATCTTGCCGCTGGTCGCCGGGATGTAACCGACGTGCGCGACCCCGTGGAACGGCACCAGATGGTGTTCACATGTGCTGTACACCTCAATGTCCTTGACCAGCACCATCTCGTCGTGGCCGAGGTCGAACGTGGTCGTCAGGACATCCTCGGGCGCCTGGTACAGGCCCGCGAATATCTCCTTGTACGCCCGCGCCACCCGGCCCGGCGTCTCGCGCAGCCCTTCCCGGTCCGGGTCCTCCCCCACCGCGCTGAGGAGCTCGCGTACGGCCGCCGCGGCCCGCTTCTCGTCGAACTCGCCGATCGGATCCTGGCCGTCCAGCGTCACCGGGTCGGTCATCTGTGCCTCGTTCCTCTGAACTGTGACCTGCGCGGACATCCGCGCAGACATACGAAAGCCGCGCCCCCACAGGCTAAAACCTGGAGGGCGCGGCATCCATTCCTGGCCTGTGCGAGCCCCTGTGACGGGGGTCGCACCGGTCGGGCGGCTAACTCTCGGGACGCTCCTCGGGGATCGACTCCGTGGCCGGGACAGCGTCCGTGACCGAGGTGCCGTTCGCCGTGGTGGCGCCGTTCGTGAGGGCGAGCTCCTTCGGGGAGAGCACCGGCGGCCGGGTGGACGGCGTGCGCCGGGCGGAGCCGGTCCACGCCGGACGGGCCGGACGCTTGACGATCGGAGCGAAGATCTCCGCGATCTCCGCCTTGCCGAGGGTCTCCTTCTCAAGGAGCTGGAGAACCAGTGCGTCAAGAACGTCCCGGTTCTCGACCAGGATCTCCCACGCGTCGTTGTGCGCGGTCTCGATGAGCTTCTTGACCTCTTCGTCGACCAGCGCGGCGACCTCTTCCGAGTAGTCGCGCTGGTGACCCATCTCGCGGCCCACGAAGGGTTCGGTGTTGTCGCCGCCGAACTTGATCGCGCCGAGCCGCTCCGTCATGCCGTACTGCGTGACCATCGCGCGGGCCGTTGCGGTGGCCTTCTCGATGTCGTTCGCAGCGCCGGTGGTCGGATCGTGGAAGACCAGCTCCTCGGCCGCGCGCCCGCCCAGCATGTAAGCCAGCTGGTCGAGCATCTCGTTGCGCGTCGTGGAGTACTTGTCCTCCTCCGGGAGCACCATCGTGTAACCGAGGGCGCGACCGCGGGAGAGGATCGTGATCTTGTGGACCGGGTCCGACTGAGGTGAGGCCGCCGCGACCAGGGCGTGTCCGCCCTCGTGGTACGCGGTGATCTTCTTCTCCTTCTCGGACATGATCCGGGTCCGCTTCTGCGGACCCGCCACGACGCGGTCGATGGCCTCGTCGAGCATTTCGTTGTCGACGAGCTTCTTGTTGCTGCGCGCCGTGAGGAGCGCCGCCTCGTTCAGCACGTTCGACAGGTCGGCACCCGTGAAACCGGGCGTACGACGGGCAACGGCGCCGAGGTCGACGTCCGGTGCGACCGGCTTGCCCTTCTGGTGGACCTTGAGGATCTCCAGCCGGCCCAGCATGTCCGGACGGTCGACCGCGATCTGCCGGTCGAATCGGCCCGGACGCAGCAGCGCCGGGTCGAGGATGTCCGGCCGGTTCGTGGCGGCGATCAGGATCACGCCGCCCTTCACGTCGAAGCCGTCCATCTCGACGAGCAGCTGGTTCAGCGTCTGCTCGCGCTCGTCGTGACCGCCGCCCATACCGGCACCGCGGTGCCGGCCGACTGCGTCGATCTCGTCGACAAAGACGATCGCCGGGGCGTTCGCCTTGGCCTGCTCGAAGAGGTCACGCACTCGGGAGGCACCGACACCGACGAACATCTCGACGAAGTCGGAACCGGAGATCGAGTAGAACGGGACGCCCGCTTCGCCGGCGACGGCGCGGGCGAGCAGCGTCTTGCCCGTACCGGGAGGCCCGTACAGCAGGACACCCTTGGGGATCTTGGCGCCGACGGCCTGGAACTTCGCCGGCTCCTGGAGGAACTCCTTGATCTCGTAGAGCTCCTCGACCGCCTCGTCCGAGCCCGCCACGTCGGCGAACGTCGTCTTCGGGGTGTCCTTGGTGATCAGCTTGGCCTTGGACTTGCCGAACTGCATGACCTTGGAGCCGCCACCCTGCATCTGGTTCATCAGAAACAGGAAGACGACCACGATGAGGACGAAGGGCAGCAGCGAGAAGAGGATCGAGACGAACGGGGACTGCTTCGACGGCGAGACGGTGTAACCCTTCTCGATGTCACCGCCCTCGAACTTCTTCTGCAGCATGTCGGCGAGCTGGACGCCCTGGTTGCCGATGTAGCTCGCCTGGAACTTGCTGCCGGACTCGCCGGAGAGTTTCTGGCCGTCCTTCAGCTCAATCTTGAGGATTTGATCGTCACCGGTGGTCAGCTTGGCCTGCTCCACCTGGTTCTTACTGATCGCCTGGATCACCTTGCCGGTGTCCACCGTCTTGTAGCCGCCGCCCGAGCCGACGACATTCATCAGCACGACCACGGCGAGGACGGCCAGCACGATCCACATGACCGGCCCACGGAAGTATCGCTTCACGTCCATCCATACGGAGCGAAGTCGCCCCGTCCCTCCTGCCCGTAGGTAAATGCTGCTGTGAGTAAAGACTGTTCCTCGGACGGTACACCGGCATTGTTGCCGACGGTCGCCTGGGACGTCTGTCAAACCCGCCTTCGAAGGCTCAACGGCGGGAGAACGGTGAGGGTTCCCCGCAGTCGGCGCGGCTTGCGCCGCGTCGTGTCAGCCGCCGTAGACGTGTGGGGCGAGGGTGCCGACGAAGGGGAGGTTGCGGTACTTCTCGGCGTAGTCCAGCCCGTAGCCGACGACGAACTCGTTGGGGATGTCGAAGCCGACCCACTTGCAGTCGAGCGCGACCTTCGCCGCGTCCGGTTTGCGCAGCAGGGTACAGATCTCCAGCGAGGCGGGCTCGCGCGAGCCCAGGTTCGACATCAGCCAGGACAGGGTCAGTCCCGAGTCGATGATGTCCTCGACGATCAGGACGTGCTTGCCCTTGATGTCGGTGTCCAGGTCCTTGAGGATCCGGACGACACCGGAGGACTGGGTGCCCGCGCCGTACGAGGAGACGGCCATCCAGTCCATGGTGACGGGGGTGGACAGGGCGCGTGCCAGGTCCGCCATGACCATCACTGCGCCCTTGAGGACTCCGACGAGGAGCAGGTCCTTGCCCGCGTACTCCGCGTCGATCTTCGCGGCCAGCTCGACGAGCTTCGCGTCGATCTCTTCCTTGGTGAGGAGCACCGACTGAAGGTCGGTGCCCATGTCCTTCTCGTTCACCCGCGTCTCTTTCTTTGCCTGCCGGCCCGGGTGGTGTCCCGGACCTGCGCGGCCGCTCGCCTGCATGTCAGCCGCTTGTGCTCAGCTCTGCCGAATCACCAGTCTGCCACCCTGCCGCAGGGCTTCGACGCGGCCGGGGAGGTTGATGGCCTGCTGGCCGCGCCAGCCGGTGATGAGGCGGTCGACTTCCTCGATGTGACGGGCGAAGAGGGAACCGGCCGGAGAACCGGCCTCTATGGCCGCGCGGCGCAGTACCCGGCGGCGGACGGCCGGCGGCAGCGCGTTGAGCTTGGCGCACTCCAGCCGGCCCGCGTCGTCGCGTACGTCACGGCCGGCCTCGGCGGCCCAGGTGTCCAGGGCGTCGGCGTCGTCGCGGGAGAGCTGCGCCGTACGGGCCAGGGCCTCGACGACCCCTTTGCCCAGCGCCTTCTCCAGGGCCGGCAGGCCCTCGTGGCGCAGCCGGGAACGGGTGTAGGCGGGGTCGATGTTGTGCGGGTCGTCCCAGACCGTCAGGGACTGCACCAGGCAGGCCTTGCGGGCGGTCTGCCGGTCGAGCTGGAGGAAGGGGCGGCGGTAGCGGCCGGACGGGCCGGACGCGGCGGCCATGCCGGAGAGCGAGCGGATGCCGGAGCCGCGGGCCAGGCCCAGCAGCACCGTCTCCGCCTGGTCGTCGCGGGTGTGGCCGAGCAGGACGGCGGCGGCGCCGTGGCGTTCGGCCGCCGCGTCCAGCGCGGCGTAGCGGGCGTCGCGGGCGGCTGCCTCGGGCCCGCCGTCGTGGCCGACCCGCACCGTGACGGCCTCGACCGGGTCGAGGTCCATGGCGGCGAGGCGGCCGGCGACTTCGGCGGCGCGGGCGCCGGAGCCGTCCTGGAGGCCGTGGTCGACGGTGATGCCGCCGGCCCGGACGTCGAGTTTGCGGGCCTCGAAGGCGAGGGCGGAGGCGAGCGCCATGGAGTCGGCGCCACCGGAGCAGGCGACCAGCACCAGGGGGCTGTCGGGGCGTTCGGGAAGTGCGGCGCGCCGCCTGCCGGCTCCGGCTTCGGCGAGCTCGGGGTGCGGGGCGCGTCCGGCGTGCGGAGCGCGTTCGGTCTGTTCGGCGAAGTCGGTGATTACGTCGTGGAGTACGCGGCGGACCGCCAGGCGTATCGCCGCGACCGCAGGATGGGGACCCATGTCCGGTGCCCTTCGTGAAGTTTCGGAGAGGTGCCTCGGAGTGCCGGGACAGGAAAGAGTGCCGTCACTCAGAGTGCGTCGATGGTGACAGAGCAATGCCGTTCATCGAGCATTGCACGCCTTCCCATGCCCCTACGGTCCCTCGGATGGGTGATTACCGGCGCGTTTACCTGTGGCTCCGAGCCCCTGTTCGCGCCGTGATCATGACTCTGCCTTACGGTGCACCCTCGCGATCCAGTCCTCCGGCTTGGCGATCTCGGCCTTCGTCGGGAGGGTGTTGGGCGAGGTCCAGACCCGGTTGAAGCCGTCCATGCCGACCTCGTCGACCACGGCGCGCACGAACCGCTCGCCGTCCCGGTACTGGCGCAGCTTGGCGTCGAGGCCGAGCAGTTTGCGCAGCGCCTGGTCGAGCCGGCTCGCGCCGCGGGCCCTGCGCTGCTGGAACTTCTCCCGGATCTCGCCGACGGACGAGACCACCTCGGGTCCGACGCCGTCCATCACGTAGTCGGCGTGGCCCTCCAGCAGGGACATCACCGCGGTGAGCCGACCGAGGATCTCGCGCTGGGCGGGTGTCTGCACGAGCTCGACGAGGCTGCGCCCGCCGTCCTCGCCCTCCTCGCCCTCGGGCCGGCCCCCGGCCAGCGACTGGGCGGCCTCGCGGAGGCGTTCCAGCACCGTCATCGGGTCGACTTCGGTCTGGTCGAGGAATGACTGGATCTCGCCCTGCAGATGGTCGCGGAGCCAGGGCACCGCGGTGAACTGGGTGCGGTGCGTCTCCTCGTGGAGGGCGACCCAGAGGCGGAAGTCGTGCGGGTCGACCTCCAGCTCGCGTTCGACGTGCACGATGTTCGGCGCGACCAGCAGGAGCCTGCCGCCACCGCCGGCAGAGGCGGGGAGCTCACGTGTGGCGGGGGCGAACGTCTCGTACTGGCCGAGGACCCTGGAGGCCAGGAACGACAGCAGCATTCCCACCTCGACCCCGGTCACCTTGGAGCCGACCGCGCCGAGCACGGCGCCGCCCGCGCCGCCGCTGCGTCGTTCCTCCATCTTGTCCAGGAGCGGGCGGAGCAGCTCGCGGAAGCCCGCCACGTTCGCCTTGATCCAGCCGGCCCGGTCGACGACCAGGACCGGGGTGTCCTCCGGTTCGGTCCCCTCCGGGATCATCCGGGTGAAGGCACGGACGTGCTCCTCCGCGGCCTTGGCATGCCTGCGCAGCTCCGCGACGACCTCGCGGGCCTCTTCGCGGCTGATCTCGGGCCCCGGCCGCACCAATCGGGTCGCGGTCGCAACCGCGAGATTCCAGTCGACCATCCCGGCACCACCGATGCTCGTCATGCGTCAACCGTACGTGCTCGCTCCTTGATGCGGTGTGGTGTTGACCGGCTCATCGCTTGCCGGCGGCCAGCGTGGTGGCGAGTGAGTCGAGGGCGGACTGGGCTCCGGAGGGGTCGGTGGTGCCCGATGCCATGAAGGCGAAGGCGAGCAGCCGGCCGTGTGCGTCGACGACCGTGCCCGCGAGGGTGTTGACGCCGGTGAGGGTGCCGGTCTTGGCGCGGATGAGACCGGTGCCGCCGGTCTTCGTCGTGTAGCGGCCGCTCAGCGTGCCGCTGAAGCCCGCCACCGGAAGGCCGGTGAGGACGGGGCGCAGCTCGGGGTGGTCCGCGCCGGCCGCCCGGGCGAGCAGTCCGGCGAGCAGTGCGGCGCTGACCTTGTCCTCGCGGTCGAGTCCGCTGCCGTCGGCGAAGTTCACGCCCTTCAGCGGAAGTTTCAGCTTCTTCAGCTGTGCGGTGACGGCCCGTCGGCCGCCGTCGAAGTCGACCGGTTCGCCGGCGGCCAGGGCGGTCTGCCGGGCGAGTGCCTCGGCGATGTCGTTGTCGCTGTTGGTCAGGGCCCGCTCGACGAGTCCGGACAGCGGGGCGGAGAGGTGCCGGGCGACGGGCCGGGACTTGGCGGCGGCCTTGCCGGAACGGGGTCCGGACGCGGTGTCGACGCCGGCCTCGTCCAGCAGTTCGCCGAAGGCGTCGGCGGCGTCCCGGGCCGGGTCGCCGCTGCGCGGGGCGGGTCCGCTGGAGGTGTCGTCGAGGCGCCCCTCGTTGACCATCAGGGCGCTCAGGGGTGCGATGTTCTCGTTGGGGCCGATCGGGTGGAGTGCGGGCCCCGAGTAGCCGGACGTGTCGTACCGGAGCCGCACCTCGTGGACGCCGGCGTCCTTCAGGGCGCGTGCGGTGCCGGCGGCCAGGGAGCGCAGGGCCGCCCGGTCGAGGGTGGGGTCGCCGCCGCCGACGAGCGTCACGGTGCGGGAGTCCGCGGAGGCCCGGACGGTCGTGGGGATGCGGTGGTCGGGGCCGAGCGCGGTCAGGGCAGCGACCATGGTGGCGATCTTGACCGTGGAGGCCGGGGTCATCGGGGTGTCGGCGCCCTTGGCGTACAGGCGCCTGCCGGTGGCGGTGTCGATGACGACGCCGCTGGGCCGGGTGCCGAGCGCGGGTGCCTTCAGCAGCGGGTCCAGCACGGCCCGGAGTCCGGCCGTTACGCCGTCCGGGGCATCCGGTGCGTCCGGGGCCGACTGGTTGGTGGTGGTGCCCAGGGCGGCGAGCACGGCCGGGGCGCTGGGCGCGGGGTCCGGTCCGCCGGGCGCGTCCGGCTCGTGATGTGCGCCACCTGTGCGGTCCCGGGCGGCCGCCCAGTCCTGCTCGGCCTTACGCTGACCCGAGTCCCAGGGACCGGCGGCAAGGACGACGCCGGCTGCGAGCGCCAGGCCGAGGACGGCGGAGACGGCCGTGAACTGCCAGTTGTTCAGCCCGTTCCGCAGGTCGAGGTGGTCCGTCAGGGCGGCCCCGGTCAGCTTGGAGAACGGATTGACCGACGGTCTTTTCACCGGATCGTCCACCGTTGACCAGCCCCTTTCGCGAGCACACATCTCCGTGAGGGACACTTAACCATCAGTCGTATGTGTTGATCATGGAGGAGCCACCCGTGGAGTTCGACGTCGTTATCGAGATCCCGAAGGGTTCGCGGAACAAGTACGAGGTGGACCACGAGACCGGTCGGATCCGCCTGGACCGTCGACTCTTCACCTCGACCAGCTACCCCGCGGACTACGGTTACGTCGAGAACACCCTCGGCGAGGACGGCGACCCGCTGGACGCGCTGGTCATCCTGGAGGAGCCGACCTTCCCCGGCTGCCTCATCAAGTGCCGTGCGATCGGCATGTTCCGGATGACGGACGAGGCCGGCGGCGACGACAAGCTGCTGTGCGTGCCGGCTTCCGACCCCCGGGTGGAGCACCTGCGCGACATCCACCACGTGTCGGAGTTCGACCGTCTCGAGATCCAGCACTTCTTCGAGGTCTACAAGGACCTGGAGCCCGGTAAGTCCGTCGAGGGCGCCGACTGGGTCGGCCGCACCGAGGCCGAGGCCGAGATCGAGAACTCCTACAAGCGCCTCGAGGCGCAGGGCGGCGCGCACTGACGTTCCGCTTACGGTTCCGCTCAGGTTCCGTTTCCGGCTTCGTGCGCACGACGGGCGGCACACCTTCACCGGTGTGCCGCCCGTTTCGCATGGTGCGGCCATCTCCACGGCCATACTGGGCATGAGCGCTACCGAAGACGCGCAGCGATGATGAGTGAGGTCAGTGGTGGCGGAACCGGGCGGTCCGGAGGACCAGAAGCCCCAGTCCGACGAGGCGCGCAGCGCCTTCTCCCAGCCGGCCGGGGTGGGAAGGCCGACAGGCCCGCCGGAAGAAGAGCACCCGACGTCGGAATTCGCCCTTCCGACCGGTCTGACGCCTGAGCCGCAGGGTTCCGGAACCGGTGCCGGAACGGGTTCCGCTTCCGGCGCCGGAACGACCTCGGGATCGGACACGATCGGATCCGCCTTCGCCCCGCCGCGCACCTACAGCGCGCAGAACTCCCCCTCTTTCACGCCCGCGCACGGCATCCCGATGATCCGGCTGACCAAGGAAGCCCCCTGGCAGGACCGGATGCGCACGATGCTGCGGATGCCGGTCGCCGAGCGCCCGGCGCCGGAGCCGGTCCAGAAGCCCGACGACGACTCGGGCCCCGCGGTACCGCGCGTGCTCGACCTGACGCTGCGTATCGGGGAGTTGCTGCTGGCCGGCGGCGAGGGCGCGGAGGACGTCGAGGCGGCGATGTTCGCGGTGACCCGCAGCTACGGTCTCGACCGCTGCGAGCCGACGGTCACCTTCACGCTGCTGTCGATCTCGCACCAGCCGTCGCTGGTCGACGACCCGGTGACGGCGAGCCGGACGGTACGCCGCAGGGGCACCGACTACACCCGGCTGGCGGCGGTCTTCCGGCTCATCGACGACATCACCACCGAAGAGGCCGAGATCTCGCTGGAGGAGGCCTACCGACGCCTCGCGGAGATCCGGCGAAACCGGCACCCGTACTCCGGCTGGGTGCTCACGCTGGCCGCCGGCGGACTGGCGGGGGCGGCGTCGGTCCTGGTCGGCGGTGGGTTCGTGGTGTTCCTGATCGCCGCGCTCGGCGCGATGCTCGGGGACCGGCTGGCCTGGCTGTGTGCCGGACGCGGGCTTCCGGAGTTCTACCAGTTCGTCGCGGCCGCGATGCCGCCGGCCGCGATGGGGGTGGCGCTCACCCTCACCCACTGGTCCGACGTCCGGCCCTCCGCGGTCATCACCGGTGGGCTGTTCGCCCTGCTGCCGGGGCGGGCCCTGGTGGCGGGGGTGCAGGACGGCCTGACCGGCTACTACATCACCGCGGCCGCACGGCTCCTGGAAGTCATGTACTTCTTCATCGGGATCGTCGCCGGTGTGCTGCTGGTGCTGTACGGGGGCCTTCAGCTGGGGGCCGAACTGAACCCGGAGGCCCGGCTGATCTCCCACGACCGGCCGTGGCTCCAGATCCTGGCGTCGATGCTGCTGAGCCTGTCCTTCGCGATCCTGCTCCAGCAGGAGCGGTCCACGGTGCTGGCGGTGACCCTCAACGGCGGGGTGGCCTGGATCATCTTCGGGGCGATGGCCAATACCGGCAAAATCTCGCCGGTGGCGGCCACGGCGGTGGCGGCCGGTCTGGTGGGGCTGTTCGGGCAGTTGTTCTCGCGGTACCGGTACACCTCGTCGCTGCCGTTCATCACGGCGGCGATCGGCCCGCTGCTGCCGGGTTCGGCGACGTACTTCGGTCTGCTGGGCATCGCGCAGAACGAGCTGGACCGGGGGCTCGCCTCACTGTCGACCGCGGTGGCGACGGCAGGGGCCATCGCCATCGGGGTGAACCTGGGAAGCGAGATCTCCCGGCTGTTCATGCGGGTGCCGGGTGCGATCGGCGGGGCGAACCGCCGCGCGGCCAAGCGGACGCGCGGCTTCTGACGCGGAGGGCGGCCCGGGGGCCGTCAGCGCTTGGCGTGCCGGCCACCGCGGCGGCCGGCGCCGGGGGCGCCGCCTCCGGCGGCCGGGTCCTGGCCCTCGCTGTCGGCGGCCGCCGCTTCCTTCTTCGACTTGCTGCGGGCGCGCAGGAACTCGATGGCGATCGGTACGACCGAGATCAGCACGATCAGGATGAGCATCGCCTCGATGTTCTTGTGCACGAACTCGATCTTGCCCAGGACCGCACCCAGGAGCGTCACCCCGACGCCCCAGAGGACGCCGCCGATGATGTTGAACGTGATGAAGGAGCGGTAGTTCATCCGGCTCACACCGGCGACGATCGGTGTGAACGTCCGCACGATGGGCACGAAGCGGGCCAGGACCAGCGACTTCGGCCCGTACTTCTCGAAGAAGTCGTGCGCCTTCTCGACGTTCTCCTGCTTGAAGAGGCGGGAGTCCGGGCGGTTGAAGAGCGAGGGGCCGACCTTGCGGCCGAAGAGGTAGCCCACCTGGTCGCCGATGATCGCCGCCAGGGCGACCAGGACGCAGACCAGCCACAGCGGGGTGTGCAGCTTGCCCGTCGTCACCAGCAGACCCGTGGTGAACAGCAGGGAGTCTCCGGGCAGGAAGAACCCGATCAGCAGCCCGGACTCGGCGAAGACGACGACCAGCACACCGATCAGCCCGAACTGGCCGATGAGATGGTCCGGGTCCAGCCAGCTCGGTCCGAGCGCAAGCGTATTCAAGGGTCCGGGCTCCAGGATGTGGTCGATGGCAGCTGCGTGGCCGCCCAAAGCTATCAACGCAGCGGGGCCGCTCCGGGTTCCACCGGCCCCCGTGGAGATGCACACGGGGCGAACCGGGGCAAAACTCGGTCCAGGAGGTGCCACACCATGGGCATTGAGGATTACGGCGGTGGTCAGACGGCACACGCCGATGTGCTGGTCGTCACCACCAACGACGTGCCGGGCCACCAGGTGACCCAGGTCATCGGTGAGGTGTTCGGCCTGACGGTCAGGTCCCGTCATCTGGGCAGCCAGATCGGTTCCGGGCTGAAGTCCATGATCGGCGGCGAGCTGAAGGGGCTGACCAAGACGCTCGTCGAGACCCGCAACCAGGCCATGGAGCGGCTGGTCGAGCAGGCGAGGGCGCGGGGCGCGAACGCGGTGCTGATGATGCGCTTCGACGTGACCGAGGCGGCCGACGTGGGCACGGAGGTCTGTGCGTACGGAACGGCCGCGGTGATCAACAGGGTCTGAGCGCGGTGACGGGGGCCGGGTGGAACCGGCCCCCGTCGGCAGTGCCTACTCCTGGCGCTCCGCGTTGGCGTTGATCGCGTCGCGCAGGTGCTCGGCCAGGCCCGGCCGCATCGACTCGTAGTACGCCTTGAACTGCAGGTCGGCGACGTACATCTCACCGAGACCGCGGTGGATCTCCGTGGTGCACTCGTAGAACCAGGCCGTGATGTGGCGCCGGTGCTCCTCGGCGAGGTCCATCGCGCGCCCGCCGGTGGCCGGCTCTCCGGCCTCCATCAGCGCGTCGTAGCGCTCGCCCCAGGAAGCGACCTCCGCCTGCATCCGCTTCCAGTCCTCCTTGGTGTAGCGGGCGGCCCGGCGCTGCGACTCGGCGTAGGCCTCGGTGCCGCCCCACCGCCGCTCGGCCTCCTCGGCGTGCTGCTCCGGGTCCTTGTCGCCGAAGACCTCGAACTTCTCCTCGGGCGTGAGATTGATGCCCATTCTCCTTGCCTCCATGGCTGTCTCGACCGCCGCGGCCATCCGCTGCAGTTCGGCGATCCGGTCCGACAGCAGCGCGTGCTGGCGGCGCAGGTGTTCCCGCGGGTCCGCGTCCGGGTCGTCGAGCAGGGCCGCGATCTCTTCGAGCGGGAAGCCGAGCTCCCGGTAGAACAGGATCTGCTGGAGCCGGTCGAGGTCGGCGTCGTCGTAACGCCGGTGACCTGCGTGGCTGCGCGCGCTGGGCGAGAGCAGACCGATTCCGTCGTAGTGGTGCAGGGTGCGCACCGTGATCCTGGCCGGTCCGACGAATCCGGCGACCTGTCCCACGGAGTACTCCATGGCTCCGCGCTCCTCTCCGTGTGCTGGTACGGGTCCGAGCCTGCGCCCTGACGTGACGTGAGGTGCAACCCCGAAATGCCGCCACCCACCGTACTTTTGGGACGTTGTACGGCTTTTGTCTCGCTATGGTGAGCCGATGTCCACCGACTCCGCCGTCTCCGCCGAGCCGGCCCCCGCGCGCCGGCTGCTGCCGCTCCTCGTCCCCGCCCTGGCCGTCGGAGTGGCATCGGCCCTCGTCCTGCTGGGCGTCAGCGTCGTCGCGGACCGGCTGCAGGACGTGCTGTGGGAGTCCCTGCCCGACGCGCTGTCGATCGGCCGGTACTCCTCGCTGTGGATGATCGTGATGCTCACCGCGACCGGGCTGGTCGCAGGCCTGGTCATCCGGGCGGTGCCCGGCCGGGCAGGACCCGATCCGGCGACCATGGGTCTCGTCGATCCGCCGCTGGCGCCCGGCGTGGTGCCGGGGCTGCTGGTGGTGACGGTCCTGGCGCTGGCGGGCGGGGTCAGCCTGGGTCCGGAGAACCCGATCACCGCGGCCAATATCGCACTGGCCTACTGGGCGGGCCGCCGTTTCGCCCCGGCCGCCCCGGCCGCGCTGTGGATCGCGCTCGCCGCGGCGGGCACCATCGGCGCGCTGTTCGGCACTCCGGTCGCCGCCGCGCTGATCCTCTCCGAGACGCTCGCCTCGACCCCCGGGCCCGGCGCCCTCTGGGACCGGCTCTTCGGGCCGCTCGCGGCGGGGGCAGCGGGGGCGCTCACCATGACGCTGGCCGCCCACCCCAGCTTCGACCTGTCGCTGCCCCCCTACACCCGTGCGCACTGGGGTGATCTGCTCTCCGCGGTCGTGATCGCCTCCGCCGGAGCCGTGCTGGGCCTGGCCGCGGTGTACGCCTTCCCCCATGTGCACCGGGCCTTCCGCGCGCTGCCCCATCCGGTCCTGGCGCTGACCCTGGGCGGGCTGGTGCTCGGCCTGCTCGGGGCGCTCGGGGGGCATCTCACCCTCTTCAAGGGGCTGGACGAGGTCAAGGAGCTGGCCGCCGATCCGGACGGCTGGTCGGCCGGCCGGTTCGCGGTCATGGCGGTGGTGAAGACCGCCGCCCTGCTGATCGCCGCGACCTGCGGTTTCCGGGGCGGTCGGATCTTCCCGGCGGTGTTCTCCGGCGTCGCGCTCGGTCTGTGCGCCCACGCCCTGGTCAGCGGGGTGCCGGTATCGCTCGCGGTGACGTGCGCGGTGCTCGGGGTCCTGCTGGCCGTCACCCGGCAGGGCTGGCTCAGCCTGTTCACGGCCGCGGTGCTGGCCTCCGACATGGCCCTGCTGCCGATGCTCTGCGTCGCCTCGCTGCCCGCCTGGCTGCTGGTGACGGGGCGGCCGCAGATGCAGCTGCGCGAGGACGGGACGCCGCTGCGGTGAACCACCGGGCGGTGCCGGGCGCCCGACGCGCCGGACGCCCGTGGTGTCCGTATCGTCTGATTCGTACGGCCTCGCGGCCGAGACCCACGGCGAGTACCGAGAAGGGCAGGTCGGCGATGCCGCTCCACAAGGGCTCCACGCCCCACAGCGAACCGTCCGCAGAGCAGCGCAGGCTGGCCCTCAACCCGTTCTTCGGGGAGGCCGACCCGACGGCGGGCATGGAGTCGGCGCCGCCCCGGCACAGACTCCCGGACGGGGCGATGCCGCCCGCCACCGCGTACCGCCTGGTCCACGACGAGCTGATGCTCGACGGCAACTCCCGGCTCAACCTCGCCACCTTCGTCACCACCTGGATGGAACCCCAGGCCGGGGTGCTGATGAGCGAGTGCACCGACAAGAACATGATCGACAAGGACGAGTACCCCCGCACCGCCGAGCTGGAGCGGCGCTGTGTGGCGATGCTCGCCGACCTCTGGAACGCCCCCGACCCCGCGAACGCCGTGGGCTGTTCGACGACCGGGTCCAGCGAGGCCTGCATGCTGGCCGCGCTCGCGCTCAAACGCCGCTGGGCAGCGCGGAACGCCGACCGCTATCCGTCGACCGCCCGGCCCAATCTGGTCATGGGCGTGAACGTGCAGGTCTGCTGGGACAAGTTCTGCACGTTCTGGGAGGTCGAGCCGCGGCTGGTCCCGATGGAGGGCGACCGCTTCCACATCGACCCGCAGGCCGCCGCCGACCTCTGCGACGAGAACACCATCGGCGTGGTCGGCATCCTCGGCTCCACCTTCGACGGTTCGTACGAGCCCATCGCGGACCTCTGCGCGGCCCTGGACGCCCTTCAGGAGCGCACCGGCCTCGACATCCCCGTCCATGTGGACGGGGCGTCCGGGGCGATGGTGGCGCCGTTCCTGGACGAGGACCTGGTCTGGGACTTCCGGCTCCCCCGGGTCTCCTCGATCAACACCTCCGGGCACAAGTACGGGCTGGTCTACCCGGGTGTCGGCTGGGCGCTGTGGCGGTCGCCCGCCGAACTGCCCGAGGAGCTGGTCTTCCGGGTCAACTACCTGGGCGGCGACATGCCGACTTTCGCGCTGAACTTCTCCAGGCCCGGCGCACAGGTGGTGGCGCAGTACTACACGTTCCTGCGGCTGGGCCGGGAGGGCTACCGGGCCGTGCAGCAGGCGGCCCGGGACGTGGCCCGGGGCCTGGCCGAACGGATCGAGGACCTGGGCGACTTCCGGCTCCTCACCCGCGGCGACCAGTTGCCCGTCTTCGCCTTGACGACGACGCCGGAGGTGACGGCGTACGACGTCTTCGACGTGTCACGGAGGCTGCGCGAGCGGGGATGGCTGGTGCCGGCGTACACCTTCCCGGCGAACCGGCAGGACCTGTCCGTGCTGCGGATCGTGTGCCGCAACGGTTTCTCATCGGACCTCGCGGAGCTGCTGCTCGAGGACCTTCGGCTGCTGCTGCCCGAACTCCGGGCGCAGGATCATCCGTTGAGCCGGGACCATGGGGCGGATACGTCGTTCCACCACTGAGCCGCGCGCCTGCCCCGGCCTCGACCGGACGGGCCGGTCCCCCAGTGGCTCAGCCTCGCGAACCGCCGCACCGGCCCAACAGCATGCGCCGAACTCGGTCAGTGCGCGTCTTCGGGGTCGACGACCCCCGTCGCGTAAGGGTTCTCCTCGCCCTCGGCCAGGACGCCGACGAACGGGTCGCCCTCACCCGCGAAGGTGTACGCCCCGCCCTCGATCCGGGCGATCAGCCCGCGCGTCCATTCGGCGTCGGTGTCCGCCGAGTGCACCCACATGTTCATGATCTCGCCGATGTGGCCGATCGATTCGGGGCCAGCCTCGGGTGTGTAGTACTCGGTGACCGAGGCCCGCCAGCGGGCCAGCCCCGCCACCCGCTCGTTGAGCAGGGACACCGCCTCGGCCCGCTCCAGGTCGACCATGCCGCCCAGTCCGGCCGACAGCATGTCCGTCTTCTGGTCGTGCGAGGCCAGGGCCGCGCGCAGCAGCGTGAAGTACTCCTCGTCGCCCTGCTCGGTGATCTCGTACTCGGTGCGCGGCGGGCCGCCTGCCGTGCTCGGGGCGACCTCGTGTGCGAGCAGCACGCCCTGCTTCGCCATCTGCTTGAGTGCGTGGTAGATCGATCCCGGTTTGGCGGTGGACCACTCGTGGGCGCCCCAGTACTCCAGGTCGTTGCGGATCTGATAGCCGTGCGCCCGGCCGTGCTGCCGTACGGCACACAGGACCAGCAGCCGGATCGCGGACATGCCCACCCACCTTTCTACTCAACTTTGACGAGAGTAGCGGTGCGTGATTCAGAGCGGGAAAACGCTCCTGCCGTGCTGGATCGATATCCACTTCTGGGTGGTGAAGGCCTCGACCGTCGCCTCGCCGTTCAGCCGGCCCGTCCCGGACTGCTTCTCGCCGCCGAAGGCGACCAGCGGGTCGTCCTGGACGGTCGCGTCGTTGACGTGGAACATCCCGCTGTGGATCCGCCGGGCGAACCGCACCCCGCGTTCGGCGTCAGCGGTGTGCACGGCCCCGCTCAGTCCGTACGGGCTGTCGTTGGTCATCCGTACGGCCTCCTCCTCGCCGTCGAACGTGATCAGCAGCGCGACCGGGCCGAATATCTCCTGGGAGAGCAGCGGGGAGTCGTCCGCGAGCCCGGTGAGGACCGTGGGCTCGACGAGATTGCCGCGGGTTCGCCCCCGGACCAGTGCCGTGGCCCCCTCCTCGACTGCCTGGTCGACGAGCGCCGTCAGCGCGTCCGCGTGGAAGGTGTTGATGACCGGGCCGATCTGGGTCTCCGGGTCGCGCGGGTCGCCGGTGCGCAGGGCGGCCACCCGCGCGGTGAACCTCTCGGTGAACTCGGGTGCGACGGCGCGGTCCACCAGGATCCGGTTGGCGGCCATGCAGATCTGCCCCTGGAAGGCGAAGCGGCTGAAGACCGCGGCGTCGACCGCGTAGTCGATGTCCGCGTCATCCAGCACCACCAGGGCGCTGTTCCCGCTGAGTTCGAGGATGGTGCGCTTGAAGAGCCCGCCCGCCGTCGCGCCGACATGGCGGCCGACCCGGTCCGATCCGGCGAAGGAGATCACCTTCGGGACGGGGTGCGCTATGAACGCGTCCCCTATCTCGGCGATGTCGGTGATCACGATGTTGAGGAGCCCGGCCGGCAGTCCCGCGTCGTGGAAGATCCGGGCGATCAGCCCACCGCCGACCACCGGGGCGTTCTGGTTGGGCTTGACGACGACCGCGTTACCGAGCGCCAGGGCCGGCGCGACGGACTTCATGGTCACCAGGAAGGGGAAGTTGAACGGGGTGATGACGCCGACGACACCCACGGGCAGCCGGTAGAGCCTGTTCTCCTTGCCGTCCACCGGGGAGGCCAGGATCCGGCCCTCAACGTGCAGTGCCTGCCGGGTCGCCTCGCGCAGGAACTCCTGGGCGGCGCGCAGTTCGTACTGCGCCTTGGCGCGGGTGCCGCCCAGTTCGTCGATGACGGCCTCGACGATCTCCTCGGCCAGCTCCTCGGTGATGCGCAGGGCCCGTTCCATGACGCGGGCGCGCTCGTAGGGGCTCTTGGTGGCCCAGTCCCGCTGCGCGCGTTCGGCCGCGCGGTAGGCGCGGTCGACCTCGTCGGCCGAGGCGACGGTGATGGCGGCGAGCTTTTCCCCGTTGTAGGGATTGAAATCGATGATGTCCCACGAGCCGGTGCCGGTGCGCCATTCACCGTCGATGTACTGGTCGGCCAGCTCGTGGAAGAAGGACATGCGATCCCTTACTGCAGGTGCAGACTCCTGTAGGGGTGTCATCGTACTGAAATATCAGGAGAGTTGGAGAAGACCGCGTAGCAGATCCCGGCTCTCCTCGGGCCCCGGGCTCTCCTCGTGGAGCCGAACCATCGCCTTTTCGTACTGGGCGACTTCTTCGGCCTTGTCCAGATAGAGCGCACTTGTCAGCTGCTCCAAATAGACAATGTCCGACAGATCGGATTCCGGGAATCGCAGCATCGTAAAGGAACCGCTCTCGCCGGCGTGCCCGCCGAAACTGAAGGGCATCACCTGGAGTGTCACGTTCGGCTGTTCCGACATTTCGATCAGATGCCGCAGTTGCTCACGCATCACCTCACGTCCGCCGTACGGCCGGCGCAGCGCCGCCTCGTCCAGCACCGCGTGGAAACGGGGGGCGCGCTCGGCGACGAGCGCCTTCTGCCGTTCCAGCCGGAGCGCGACCCGGCGGTCGATCTCGGCCGCGGGTGCGCCCCGCATACCGCGGGAGACGACCGCGTGCGCGTACCCCTCGGTCTGCAACAGACCGTGAACGAACTGGACTTCGTAGATCCGGATGAGCGAGGCCGCTCCTTCCAGACCGATGTATGTCTGGAACCAGCCGGGCAGCACATCGCCGAAGCTGTGCCACCAGCCCGCCACGTTGGCCTCCCGGGCCAGGCCGAGCAGGGAGTCCCGCTCCACCTCGTCCGTGACGCCGTAGAGCGTGAGCAGGTCCTCGACGTCCCTGGCCTTGAAGCTCACCCGTCCCAACTCCATGCGGCTGATCTTCGATTCGGAAGCCCGGATGGAGTAGCCGGCCGCCTCACGGGTGATACCGCGCGAGTCCCGCAGCCGTCTGAGCTGTGAGCCCAGCAGGATGCGCCGCACCACGGATCCACTCGACTCGCCTGCCGCCACTGGTCCAACCCTCCCCATCGCTTCCCTGGCATCGAGGCTCCCCCTGAACCTCAAGAGCCGGATTCTGCCATCAAAACGCTTCAGCCCGTACTCATTCGATTACGGAAATGAGAAGACCTCCCCAAGAGTCGGAAATTCGCCACAGGAAGAAATGAGTAAGAACCGGCACGGGGTCGGACAGGTCAGGCGCGTGCACGTGCATCTGCCCTTGCATCTGCCCTGCGCATTCGGAACCATGGGCCTCGCGCACCTGCGTGCTCGTTCGTGTTGTGCCGCTGTACCCGCAGTACCGAGACAGCCGCGAATCCCGGGAGTGCCTCGCATGGGGACGAATGGATCGACGATGCTCGAGCCGTTACGGCAGGGGCTTCCCCCCATCGATCCCTCTGCCGTCTCCGGCTCGGCCACCTGCACACTGCCCGCGCGCTACGAAGCCGTCGGCGGAGCACGGCAGTTCACCAGGTCGACGCTGACCGGCTGGGGTCTGGACGAACGGTTCGACGATGTCGCCCTGGTCGTCTCCGAGCTGGTCACCAACGCCCTGCGGCACGCACTGCCCTGCGACCTCCCGCGCGACTCCCAGGACCCGCCCGTCCGGCTGCACCTGCTGCGCTGGACCTCACGACTGGTGTGCGCGGTGCGCGATCCCAGCCGGGCGAGCCCGGTGGCCTCCGAGGCCGCCGACTCCGCGGAGTCGGGGCGCGGCCTCTTCCTGGTCGAGTCGTTCAGCGACTCCTGGGGCTGGCACCCCTCCCCCGTGCTGGGCACGGACAGTGCCACCGGACCGGCGCTGCGCGGCAAGGTGGTCTGGGCGCTGTTCCGGCTGACCGACCAGGCGTGAGGACCGGCCGGTCAACCCGGAGCGAGTCGACCCGGAGTGACATAACGCGAGTCGGCCCGGACCGGCACAACACGAGACGGCGCGGAGCGACAAAGCGCAACTCGGCACGGACCGTCTCACCGGAACTCGGTGCGGACCGGCACAGCGCAACTCGGCGCGGCGTGACATACCGTCGGCCGCCCCGGCGTGACATACCGCCGGGCGGAGGTCAGACCTCCGCTATGAGATGGTCGAACTCGCCGTCCTTCACGCCGAGCAGCAACGCCTCTATCTCGGCCGGCGTATAGACGAGCGCCGGCCCGTCGGGATGGCGCGAATTCCGCATCGCCACATCCCCGTCGGGCAGTTTCGCGAACTCCACGCAGGATCCCTGGGAGTTGCTGTACCTGCTCTTCTGCCAGACGACTCCGCGAAGCTCTGTGGCCGCCATGCCGTTGTACACGTGGTGCACAGGACGCTCCCCGAGTTGCAAGGTGCAAGTGTCAACTGTCTCGGATCATAGCTCTGTTCAATTTTTGCTGCATGAGCGGATGCATGAGCAGATGCACGTGCACGGGCGGTGTTCCCGCGATTACAGCTTCCCGGAAAGAAGAGACGTATGCCGGGCCGGTTCGGCTCCCCATTCTGCGAGTTGTCCGCCTCAACGCCCTTGCGACCCACTGGTAGCTTGGACCGTATTTCGTCCTCCAGGGGGAATTCCTCATGCGCAAACTCGTACGTACCGGTGCAGTTGTCGCCACCGGCCTGCTGACCGCCCTCGCGCTCACCGGCTGCGGAAGTGACGGCGACAAGGCGAGCTCGGACAAGGACTCCGGCTCCGCATCTGCACCGCCGGCCGGCGGCGGCGACGCCTCCGACTCCTCGACGGGCGGCGGCGACGGCGCCTCCACCGGTGGCATCAAGGCGCTGGAGGGCGCCTGGGCCGGGCAGTCCGACGGCAAGGCCGTCGTGCTGTCCGTCGCATCCGGAAAGGCCGTAGTCGTCGCCGACTCCCACGTCTGCTCGGGCAGCGCCAAGGGCACGGACAAGGTGACGCTGGAACTCAAGTGCGCGGACGGTGACACCGCTCGGACCGCCGGCTCCATCGAGTCCAACGACGGCAAGACCGTCGTCGTGGCGTGGGACGGCGGAGGCAAGGACACCCTCGCCAAGACCGACGCCGACTCGCTCGAAGGACTGCCCGACCTGCCGACTCCGTAACACCGGTGAGTCCCGGGGCGGTTACGGCCGACCGGCCGCAGCCACGGCCTCAGTCGTCGTCGGTCCCGGGCGACGAACCGCCGTCCAGTCCCCGGGAGAACTCCTCCAGCGCCTCGAGGAGGAGGTCGGCCCCGTTCCGTACGACGGGGTCCGACTCTCCTTCACGCAGCAGCTCCGCCTCGTCCCACCGTTCCAGCGCCTCCCGGACCGGCTCCCAGTCCGGCACCCGCCGCTCCCGCACCGCCCTGGCGCCCTGCTCGGTGGCCCGGCGCAGTGCGTCGGCCAGCGGCCCCGCCTCCGGTACGGGGGTGGCGCCGCCCCCGGGGAGGTGTGCCTCCATCAGCATCGCTACCCGGCCCAGCTGGGAGAGTGCGTGCTGGGTGTCGTCGGCGGCGGCGTGCGAGAGGCCCCGGTGGCGCACCGGTTCGTGCTGGGCGGTGGCCACCGCCTCCTGCCAGGCGACTCGCGCCGCCCTGGTGGCGAGCAGTGCGTTGCGGACGTCGTCGTGGCCGCGGGCGGCGGGATCGGCGTACTGGTCGACGACCGAGGCGGCGTACCGGCCGTCCGCCTTCAGCCAGTCGCCGAGCCGGTTGCGCAGCCGCGGGGTCTCCCACGCCGGGTAGACGGCGTACGAGATCATCGCGACGAGTCCGCCGCCGAGGGTCAGGACGAGCCGTTCCAGCACGGTCTGCGACCAGTCGTCGCCCGCCATGCCGAGCAGGAAGACGACGTACGCGGCGACGCAGGCCTGGCCGACCGAGTAGCCGGTCCGCATCAGCAGGTACATCAGCAACGCGCAGACCACGGCGAACGCGGCGGACAGCCCCACGCCGGGACGGGCGGTCTGGACGATCGCGGTGGCGAGGAGGACCCCGACGACGGTGCCGCCGAAGCGGGCAACGGAACGTTCGTACGTCTTCGAGAACTCCGGCCGCATCACCATGACGGCGGTCATCGGCGCCCAGTAGCCGTGGCCGAACGGCAGCACGGTGCCCAGGAGATACCCGACGGCGGCCACGACGGAGACCCGGATGGCGTGCCGCAGGATCGGGGAGCCGCGGTGCAGCTCCCGGCGCATCGACTTGAGCACCACCGGGACCAGCCGCAGCAGGGTGGGGCGCCGGTGGTGGTCCGTGGGTGGACCGCCCCGGCCCGCCTTGAGGGCGTCGGCGGTCTCCTCGGCCTCGGCCCGTTCCTCCCTGGTGCCCTCGCCCTCGGCCGCCTCGATGACGTCGGAGAGCAGGGCGGCCAGTCGGTCGGCGGCGCGCAGCGGCGGACCGGTGAGCAGCGCACCGGTGTCGGGTGTCTTCAGGGTGGCGACGGCCGGCGCGGGCAGCCGCACCGGGTGGCCCTGCCGGATCGCCCGCGCCGCCGCGTCCAGCAGCGAACCGGCGGCGGCGAGCAGTTCGCGGACCCGGTCGCGCTCCGGCCCCTGTGCCGGCACGCCCATCGCCGGGTCGGCGAGCGAGGCGAGCACCGGCCTGATCCGTTCGGCGACCCCGCGCGAGCCGTGCAGTTCGGCCGGGCGGCGGCGGGCCTGGCGCGGGGTGATCGCGGCCGCCCTGCGGGCCTCCATCAGCGGCACCGGGTCGAAGTGGGCGACCGGGTCGTGGCGCAGTCTGCGGGCGTAGTCCGCCTCGGCGGCCAGCGCGTCGGCCAGCGCGTCGCGCTGGGCTCCCCATCTGCGGACCGGGAACAGCACGATCAGCGCCGCCTGGACCACCCCGCCGAACGCGATCATCGCGGCGTGCAGTGCCGCCTCGGCGACGGAGGTGGGCAGGGTGATCGTGACCAGCATGATCGCGACGTTGGACGCGGCGATGATGCCGCCCGTCGGGCCCGCCGCCCAGGCCAGTCCGGCGACGAAGGTCCAGAGCACCAGCAGCACCATGAAGAGGGGCAGATGGGAGCCGGTGACATAGCCGAGGAACGTGGAGACGGCGAGGCTCGCACCGGAGACCAGGGCGAGCACCGGGCGGGGCCGCCAGCTGCGCTGGAAGGTGGCGATGGCAGCCTGGAACGCACCGAAGGCGGAGCTGGCGGCGACCACCGGCCCGAACAGGGCGAGGCTCACCCCGATCACCAGGGCCAGACCGGCCGCGCCACGGATGGCGATCAACGGTTCGAGGCGCCGCCGCTCGATCGTCAGCCCCGAGCGGGCGGTCTCCTTCAGCGCCCGGAGCCAGCTCATGCCCAGAGCCTAACCGGAATTGCCGCTATGCCCGAGTTGCCGGTATCGGTTGCGCCGATTCCGTCGGCGCAGGACACATCCGGAGGCCTCAGTCGGAGATCTCGGGGGCGGCGGCGCCCATCCTGGCCCGGTCCGCGGCGGCCGTCCCGTGGGTCCAGCCGTCCGGGTCGGTGGCGCCCCGCACCCGGGTCGTCGTCGTCCGGGGGAACATCCGCTCGGCGGTGTCGGTGACCGCCATGTCGCGGGCGGCCAGCACGGGCAGCAGACCGGCGTCCGTGGCGGACGGACCGGCCGCCACGCCCTCCGCGTCGGCCTCGGCGGTCGCTCGGGCGGTGCCGTCCGCCAGCCGGCTGCCCAGCCGCTGGGCGTACGCCATCAGGAAGGACTGCCGGAACGTCTTGGTCCGTTTGCGCCCGCCGGCCCGCTGCCCCGCCTCGGCACGGGTCATCGCCACGGTCCCCTGCACCAGCAGCGAGGTGTGGAGCAGCTCCACGGCCTCCAGATCGGTGTCGAAGCCGACGACCGTCGAGAAACCGAGGTCGCTGTTCCACACCGCCCGGCAGCGGTTCGCGGAGGCGACGGCGTCGAGCAGGATCGCCTTCGCCGTCTCGTACGGCGCGTCCACCCCGATCCGGCAGGCACCGGGCGCCCGGCCGCTGTGGGTACGGGCGGCGAGCAGCGCCTCGTCGATGCTGTGCCGGGCCATCAGCTCCTGCGCCTTCGTGGTGAGCGCCTCCGCCTCCTCGGGGAATCCGGTGGCCTCCGCCTTGGCCAGCAGCGCCCGGATGCGGGTCAGCATGCGGGGTTCGTCGTGCGCGGGCGGCAGCCGGAGCCCGTCACGCGGCGCGCCGGGCGGGGGCCCGACGGCTTCGATGGCGGGCAGCCGCAGCAGCAGCCGGTAGAGCCCGAGCAGCTCGGAGGCGTACGAGAACCGGTCGGGCCGTCCCGGCGGCGGCACCGCGGGCAGCTCGTCCAGCTGGGACCGCCAGCGGGGTGGCAGCCGCTCGTACCTGCGGACCTCCGATGTGATCAGTCCGGCGGCCAGTCCGGCCCCGTGCTCGTCGAGTTCACGGCGGACCAGGCGTACGAGGTCGGCGGGCAGCCAGCCGCGCTCCCAGGCGCGCCGGACGAACTCCTCGCCGCGCCGCAGCAGCTCGGCGTCGGCCGCCGGTTCGGCGGCGAGGAGGGAGGCGCCGGTGTCGAGACCGGCGTCGCCGTCCGAGTAGAGGGCCGCCGCGAATGCCTGGTCGATCACCGGTTCCATGAGGTCAGGGTAGGCGTGGCGGAGCGGACGGAGCGGGGCCGGGGATTCTGTCCACAGCCTGTGGACAGAGAATCCGCGTCACGGCTCAGGGCAGCAGGACGAGCTTCCCCCGTACGTGTCCCGCCTCGCTCAGCCGCTGCGCGTCGGCCGCGTCGACGAGCGGGAGGGCCCGCTCGACCTGCACCCGCAGCCCGCCTTCGGCCGCGAGCCTGGCGTGCTCGGCGAGCTGCTCCTTCGAACGGGCCCCGCCGCCGGAGAAGACGACACCGTGGGCGGCCGCGTCCTGGTCGGAGATGGTGACGATCCGGTCGGTGGTGCCGCCGCGCAGCTCGATGGAGTCCGGCAGCGCACCGCGTCCCGCCACGTCGAAGACCGCGTCCACACCCTGGGGGGCCGCTTCGCGCACCCGGCCGACCAGCCCCTCCCCGTACTCCACCGGGGTCGCGCCGATCACCCGCAGGTAGTCGTGGTTGACCGCGGACGCCGTGCCGATCACGGTCGCGCCCCGGGCCGCCGCCAACTGCACCGCGGCCGAACCGACGGCTCCGGCCGCCCCGTGCAGCAGCAGCGTGTCGCCCGCGCCCACGGCGAGTTCGTCCAGGACCCGCTGGGCGGTGTTCGTCGCGATGGTCAGCGCCGCCGCGTCCTCCCAGCTCAGCTCCGCCGGCTTGGCCGCCACCAGTGCGGCATCGGCCAGCGCGTACTCGGCGTAGGAACCGGTCTCGCTCCAGCCCAGCACCTCGTCGCCCACCGTGAGCCCGGTGACGCCCTCCCCGATCCGGTCGACCACTCCGGCGAACTCGACTCCGGGGATCGCCGGGAGCGAGGTGGGGAACATGTCCTCCATCCACCCGTTGCGGATCTTGTAGTCCATCGGGTTCACCCCGGCGGCCACCACCTTCACCCGTACCTGTCCGGGGCCGGGGTACGGCTCCTCGACCCGGGCGGGGTTCAGTACCTCGGGTCCGCCGAACTCCTCGAAAACGATCGCTTCCATCGTGCTGTCCCCTCGGTGGGCGCTGCGGGCCCCTCGGTGGGACCGCTGCCGATCCTCCCGCCTGCGACGCGCACGCGCACGCCGCCTCGCTGTCAGTGCCGGGTGCCAGACTCGGCCGTATGACCGAACGTTGGGCCCTGGCCCCGACACAGAGCGGTGGCGCCGGCCTCGTCCCGCTGGACGGCGCGGGCCTGCCCACCGCCCCGGTCGTGACCGAACCCGACCTGGCCGAGGCCGTCCGCTCCCGACCCGGTGTCACCCGCTGGGTGTGGCGTTCGACCGCCGAGGTCCACCCCCGGCTGCTCGCCGCCGGGGTGCGCGTGGAGCGCTGCTACGACATCGAGGTCGCCGAGTCCCTCCTGCTGGGCCACGAGGGCCGGCTCGGCGAACCCCGCTCGGCCGCCGCCGCCCACGCCCGCCTGCTGGGCGCGGCGGTGCCGCCCGATCCGCCGCCGCGCTCGGCGGAGCCCGGCTCGCAGTCCTCCCTGTTCGAACCGCGGGCCGGGGCGGACCTGCCCTTCGACGCCCTTCTCCGGGTGTACGCGGACCAGCTCGCCCGTCACGACGCCACGGACCGCCCGGACCGGATGCGTCTGCTGACGGCCTCCGAGTCGGCCGGCATGCTGGTCGCCGCCGAGATGAACCGGGCCGGCCTGCCCTGGCGGGCCGACGTCCACCGGGAGGTCCTGCTGGAGCTGCTGGGCGAGCGGTACGCGGGCGGCGGCGAGCCGCGCAGACTGGCCGAGCTGGCGGACGAGGTGTCCGCCGCCTTCGGCCGCAGGGTCCGCCCCGATCTCCCCGCCGATGTGGTGCGGGCGTTCGCCCAGGCCGGTATCAAGGTGAAATCCACCCGCCGCTGGGAGTTGGAGGAGCTGGACCATCCGGCGGTGCGACCGCTCATCCAGTACAAGAAGCTCTACCGGATCTGGACGGCGCACGGCTGGAGCTGGCTCCAGGACTGGGTGCGTGACGGCCGCTTCCGCCCCGAGTACCAGCCGGGCGGCACGGTCAGCGGCCGCTGGACGACCAATGGCGGAGGGGCCCTGCAGATCCCCAAGGTGATCCGGCGGGCCGTCGTCGCCGACGAGGGCTGGCGGCTGGTCGTCGCGGATGCCGACCAGATGGAGCCGCGGGTGCTGGCCGCGATCTCCCGCGACCGGGGCCTCATGGAGGTGGCGGGTCACGACGGCGACCTCTACACGGCCCTGTCCGACCGCGCCTTCCACGGCGACCGGGACCACGCCAAGATCGCCCTGCTCGGAGCCGTCTACGGGCAGACCTCGGGGGACGGCCTGAAGAATCTGGCCGCCCTGCGCCGGAGGTTCCCGCACGCCGTCGCCTATGTGGACGACGCCGCGAAGGCCGGCGAGGAGGGCCGTCTCGTACGGACGTGGCTCGGCCGCACCAGCCCGCCCGCCGCGGGCAGCGGGGACGACGACGAGGCCGGAATCCCGCAGGAGGGCGGCGATGATCCGGCCGGGGGCGGCTCCGGCCACGCGGCGGACGGCGGTTTCACGCCCGGCTACGCCTCGTCGGACGCCCGCGCACGCGGCCGCTTCACCCGTAACTTCGTGGTGCAGGGCAGCGCCGCCGACTGGGCGCTGCTGCTCCTGGCCGCGCTGCGCCGGTCGCTGGCGACGGCCGGGCTCCGGGCCGAGCTGGTCTTCTTCCAGCACGACGAGGTGATCGTGCACTGCCCGCAGGAGGAGGCGGAGACGGTGGTGGAGGCGATCCGGGCGGCCGGTGAGCTGGCCGGGCGGACGGCCTTCGGCGAGACCCCGGTGCGTTTCCCGTTCACCACGGCGGTGGTGCGGCGGTATTCGGACGCGAAGTGAACCGGCCGGCCGAGGGCGGGTCCGGGACGCGGCTCCTGGATGACCGCAGGGGTTGCGAACGCGTTGCGGGCAGGTCCCGCGACGGCTGCCGGGGCGCGGGGATGTCCGGAGGCTACCGGCCGCGCGACCGGCGGCGATACGACGAACACGCGTTCCCGGCCTCCCTGCGGACGGCCCGCCCGAGTAGGTTCCCCTCATGCGCATAGGCCAACTGCTGGGCACCGGGCGTTCCGCCGACGTATACGAGCTGGACGAACAATGGGTCCTGCGGCGCTACCGCGTCGGACTGGACGTCACGCGAGAGATGCCCGTCATGTCCTATCTCTCGGCCTCCGGCTACCCCGTCCCCCGCCTGGGCCCGCTGCCGGTGTCGGCCGGCCCCGGCGACCTGGTCCTGCAACGTCTCACCGGCCCGACGATGCTGGAGGCCCTCCTCTCCGGCGAGCTCGGGGGCGAGGAGGGGGCGGCCATGCTGGCCGGCCTGCTGTCCGATCTGCACACCGTCCCGGCCCGGCTCTCGGCGGACCCCGAGGACCGGATCCTCCACCTCGACCTGCACCCGGACAACGTCATGCTGACGGCCGCGGGACCCGTGGTGATCGACTGGAGCAACACCGAGGAGGGCCCGCCCGCCCTGGACCGGGCCATGACCGCCCTGATCCTCGCCCAGGTCGCGGTCGACCCCCGCTCCCCCGCGGCCCAGGGCGCCCGCGCCCTGCTGGACATCCTGATGCCGCGCCTGGCCGCCGACGACGGCATCCCGGCCCGCCACCTCGCCGCCGCCGCGGCCCGCCGCACCGCCAATCCGACGATGAGCCCGGCCGAACCGGACCGTATCGGCGAGGCGGTGGAGCTGGTCGCGGCGCTCTCCCGCTGAACGCGGCCTCAGGGCCGGCGCGCCCACCCGGCGGTGGGTCCGGCGCCCGGCCTGGTCCTGCGGCCCGCCCTCGACCAGGGCGCGGGCCGGACGGCATCGGCGGGGAGGTCCTCGGCCCGGTGGAAGGCCAGCGCGTGCAGGACGGCGAGGACGGCGGCGAGTTCCTCGGGCGTGGGGTCTCCGGAGACCAGCCGGATGCTCATGCCGGCTGGTTCCCGTGCTTGCGGTGCGGGAGCGGCACCGTCTTGGTGCGGAGCATGCGCAGTCCGGCGGCGAGCACGGCCCGGGTGCCGGCCGGGTCGATCACGTCGTCGACGAGCCCGCGCTCGGCCGCGTAATAGGGGTGCATCAGCTCGGCCTTGTACTCCTTGACCAGCTGCGCACGGGCCGCCTCCGGATCTTCGGCGGCGGCGATCTGCCGCCGGAAGACGACGTTGGCCGCGCCCTCGGCGCCCATCACGGCGATCTCGTTGGCGGGCCAGGCGTACGAGAGGTCGGTCCCGATGGAACGGGAGTCCATGACGATGTACGCGCCTCCGTAGGCCTTGCGCAGGATCACCTGGATCCGGGGCACGGTGGCGTTGCAGTACGCGTAGAGCAGCTTCGCCCCGTGCCGGATGATGCCGCCGTGTTCCTGGTCGACGCCGGGCAGGAAGCCGGGGACGTCGACGAGGGTGACGAGCGCAATGTTGAAGGCGTCGCAGAGCTGGACGAAGCGCGCGGCCTTCTCGGAGGCGTGGATGTCGAGGACCCCGGCCAGCACCACCGGCTGGTTGGCGACGACCCCGACGGTCCGGCCCTCCAGCCGGCCGAGCGCGCAGATGATGTTGCCCGCCCAGTGCTCCTGCACCTCCAGGAAGTCTCCGTCGTCCAGGAGTTCCGCCACCACCCGGCGCATGTCGTAGGGCCGTGACGGGTCGGCGGGTACCAGGCCGAGCAGTTCGTCGCCCGGCCGGTCGGCCGGATCCTCGCAGGCGACGGCGGGCGGCTCCTCGGCGCTGTTCTGCGGGAGCATCGAGAGCAGATGGCGGACCTCGTCCAGGCAGGTCTCCTCGTCGTCGTACGCGAAGTGCGCGACGCCCGAGGTCCCGGCGTGCACATCGGCGCCGCCCAGACCGTTCTGGGTGACCTTCTCACCGGTGACGGCCTGGATGACATCGGGTCCGGTGATGAACATCTGGGAGGTCTCGCGGACCATGAAGACGAAGTCGGTGAGCGCCGGGCTGTAGGCGGCGCCGCCCGCGCACGGGCCGAGCATCACGGAGATCTGCGGGATCACACCGGAGGCGCGGGTGTTGCGCTGGAAGATGCCGCCGTAGCCGGCGAGCGCGGTCACGCCCTCCTGGATACGGGCGCCGGCGCCGTCGTTGAGCGAGACGAGGGGCGCGCCGGCCGCCAGGGCCATGTCCATGATCTTGTGGATCTTCTCGGCGTGCGCCTCGCCGAGCGCGCCGCCGAAGATCCGGAAGTCGTGCGCGTAGACGAAGACGGTCCGCTCGTGGACGGTGCCCCAGCCGCCGACCACTCCGTCGGTGTGCGGGCGCCGGTCCTCCAGGCCGAAGCCGGTCGCCCGGTGCCGGCGCAGCGGTTCGACCTCCTGGAAGGTGCCGGGATCGAGCAGGAGGCCGATGCGTTCGCGGGCCGTGAGCTTGCCCTTGGCGTGCTGGCGCGCGGTGGCGGTGGCGTCCCCGGCGGTCACGGTGGCGCGCAGGCCGTTCAGTTCGGCGGTACGGGTGCTGAGCGACAGCACGGCGGCGGGCGCCGCGAACTCCTCCTCCAGCTCCGAGGTGTCCGGTGTCGCGGATTGCCTCGGTACGGTGTCCGTTCTGCTCATGGTCCTCACGGTCCGACTCCCTTGGTTCAGAGGCCGAGGCCGCGGTAGCGGCGTGGCCAGATGCCGTGCTTGCCGGGGGCGAGAATGCCCTCCGCGTCGAGTGCGTCCTTGATGCGTTCGCCGAGCCTGAGAACGGCGTGGTCGTTGAAGCCGTAGGTCGCGGCGACCTGGTCCATCAGGGCCGGGTGGGCGCGCTGTATCCCGTAGCCGGCCGCCGCGGTCTCCCGGATCAGCTCCCCGCAGAGCTCGAAGGTGCGGGCCCGGTCGGCCGGGTCGAGCGTGTCGAACACGACCATGAAGCGGTGGTGCAGTTCGCGGGCGCCGACCGCCACGGCCCCGAGGTAGTCCTTGCCGTACGCGTGGGCGTGGTCCCGGGCCAGGGCGTACTGCGCGAGGGCGTCCTCGCCGGTCGCGGGCGAGACCGGTGTCAGGTCCAGACGCCCCCCGTTCGCCAGCCAGTCGTCGGCCTCGTCCGCCTGCGTCGGCGGCCGCCCCGGAGCGTGCCGGGCGTATGCGGCCAGGGCCGGGCTTTCGTGCTCACCGGCCCGGAAGAACCGGACGCCCGGAACACCGGCGAGCGCGTCGCGGATCACCGACCACTGGGCGTCCATGACGGCGGGCGCCCCGGCCAGCACCCCGTACAGGTTCCACCGCCCGATCCGCAGCTCCGCCATCACCGAACGGGCGACGCTGTCGGGCAGCGGTCCGGGGCCGTCGTAGTACGCGCTCCGGGGCCCCGCCGCGGCCGCGTCCAGCAGCAGGCTGCGCACGGTCGGGGTGTCGCCGACGGTGCGGTCCATCCGCAGCGGACGCAGGATGTCGACGAGCGGCCCCAGGTCCTCCTCCCGCGGAAGGGTGATCAAGTAGGGGCGGTGACCTGCCGGTTCGGGGCGCAGCCTGACACCGAGCTTGGTGACGACGCCGAGCGCCGAGCGGGCGAACAGCGGTCCGAAGGACGGTCCGCAGCCGTACGGGACCGGGGCGCCGCGGCCCGCGCCCGTCAGGCCCGCCATTCCGGTGCGCACCACGTCGCCGTCGGCGAGCACGATCTCCATGCCGCACGGCGGCGCGGGCACGTCCTCGTACCCGGCACCTCCCGCCGCACGTTCCAGGACCTCCCCGAGGACGCTCCCCCAGCGGGGCCCCGCCATGTCCACCCGGTAGTTCAGGCCGAGTTCGGCGAGCCGGAGGTCGAGGTCGTGGAAGGTGACCCCCGGTTCGACGACCGCGTACCCCGCGGCGGCGTCCACCGCGACCACCCGGTTCATCCGGGCCAGGTCGACGGCGACCGCTCCCGGGAGCCGGGGCGCGGCGCCCCCGTAACCGGCGTCCCGGCCGGGCAGCACGGGCGAGAGCGGCACACCGTAGGTGCCTGCGATGCCCAGCACCGCCCGTACGTCCTCCACCGAGCCGGGCAGCAGCGCGGCACAGGCCGCGAAGTGCCCGGCATCGAGGATCGGTTGGGGGTCGGCGTAACCGGGCAGGCCCACCGACTCCTCGGTGAGGACCCAGGAGTCACCCAGCGCCGCGCGGAAGGCCGCGAGGGCCCGGGCGAACTCCTGACCGTCCACACCGGGCGGGAGCCGGCGCAGCCTCATGGCGTACCTGCCCCGATCCGTACCGGGGACCGCTCCGACGGTGCGAACGCCTGGATCTCGATGCGTTCCCACACCCCGGAGACGGCGAACGGGTCGCCGGTGGCGAACTCGGCCACCTGCTCCCGGTCCGCGGCCTCGACCACGATCAGGCTGCCGACGGCGGTGGTCCCGTCCTCGGCGACCAACGGGCCGTAGAGCACCGGCCGTACGTTCGCCGCGCGGAGCCGTGCCGAGTGGGCCGGCCGCTGGGCCGCGCGCAGTTCGGCGGTGCCGGGTGCGTCGAGGCAGTGGATCGCCCACAGCATCTGTTTCTCCTCTGGCTGGTGGGGCCTGAACCGGACGGCAGGCCTAGGCGGCGCGTTCGGCGCTCTGCGCCGGGGCGGACTGCTCGCGGAGCCTGGTCAGTTCGCTGACCACGGCCTGACGGGCCGCGAGCTTCTCCTGCTTGGCGCTGAACTTCTCGGGGATGACCCGGTATTCGGCCTCGACGACGCTGGCGAGCTTCTCGCCGTGGTGGAAGCCGATGCGGCAGCGGAAGACCGAGCCGACCGGGGTGCGGTGGTGTTCCAGCAGCTCGTACTGGGCGGTCGCGGGCAGCGGGAAGACGAAGCTGTGGAAGGTCGAGTCGACCGAGCTGATGACGAAACGGGTCCGCTCGGGGCCGGTCACGAAGAACTGCTCGGTGACGGCCGTCCACAGCTGGCGGGCGGCCTCCAGCAGGGTGATGGCCGGGATGTGCTGGCCGGTGAGGTGGTCCTCCAGCACCTCGACGCGCTCGTCGATGACCAGATCGGCGACGAAGCGCTTCTCGCCGGTCTGGCCCACCGGACCGATCAGGACGTTCTTGGCCTGGTGCTTGTGGGTGAGCCGCTGTTCGGCCGGTTCCGGGACCCCGGACTTGCCGATGGATACGGCCTCCCCGTGCTCCTCGGCCAGCTCCCGTATCTCCGCCAGCTGCCCGGCGGTGAGGCCCTGACCGATGCTGACCGACAGGTTCTCGGACAGTTCGCCGGCGCGCAGCCGGGCCAGCAGGGCGGAGACGGGAATCGTCCCGCGGTTGGTGAGGAAGTCCTCGAAACGGTCTCCCACGGCGATGAGTGCCTCGTGCGACATGTCGTTCCTCCAGAGAGAGTGGGGCGGGGTTCACCGGCCCGGTGGCGGTCGCCCCCGGGCCGTGGCTCAGACGGCGGCGGCCGCCATGTTCTCGACGGTGCGGATGTAGGCCTCGCAGAGGGCGCCCACGGTGCGGACGTCGGAGATCACGTACTCCTCCTCGAACGGGTCGACGCCGAGCTCCATCTCCAGCTGGATGATCAGCCGGGCCAGCAGCAGCGAGTTGAGCCCCAGCTCGTGCAGGAACTCCCCATCGGAGAGCGAGGCGTGCGTGGGGCGCTCGGCCTCCAGCAGCAGGGCGTTGATCTCCTGGTGGACCAGGGCGGTGATGTCGGTTGCGATCAGCATGTGATTCCTCCGTCGACGACGATTGACTGCCCGGTGATGAATGACGCCCCGGGCGATATGAGATAGAGCACCGCATCGGCGATTTCGTTCATGGCGCCGAGCCTGCCGAGCGGTGTGCGGCGCTGAATTCGTTCCCGGTTCTCCTCGGTGACCTCTTCGGTCATGTCACTGTCGAAGAATCCGGGCACCAGCGAATTCACCCGGATGTTGAAGGCACCGAGTTCCCGTGCCAGGCTCCGGCTGAATCCGTCGAGTCCGGCCTTGGTGGCGGAGTAGACCGCCACGCCCCGGTACCCGCGAATGGCGTTGATGGACGAGATGTTGAGGATCTGGCCGCCGCCCTGCCGTGTCATCGCACGGGCACAGGCCTGGGCCAGGGTGATCGGGGCGACCAGATTGCTGGCGATCAGGGTGTCGGTCTGCTTGCGGGACGTGGTGAGGAAGAGCTCCTGGTGCAGTACGGCGGCGTTGTTGACCAGCAGGTCGATCCGGCCGAACCGCTGTACCGCCGTGCGTACGACACCGCGCAGCGCCGCCGGGTCGGCCAGATCGGCGGCCTCCCAGAGGAACCGGTCGGGCTGCTCGGCCTGGAGGTCCTTGACGAACCCGTTGGCGGACCGGCTGAAGGTCGCCACCCGCCAGCCCTCGCCGAGCAGCCGCTCGACGAGCAGCCGGCCCAGCCCCCGGCTGCCGCCGCTGACCAGCGCGACCCGGTCCGGGGCCGTCATGCCGCGCTCCGGATCTTCTTGTAGCGCTCCGAGTGTTGCGGCGCCGATGAGATCTCCACCAGGACCGGGACCTTGTACGCCTCCAGTCGGCTCCCGCAGTACTCCCGCACCCGGCGGGCGACCTCGCGCCGGTCCTCGTCCACGACCAGTTGCACGGTGGCCTTCACCACCATGCCGGTGACCGGGTTGGGCTTCCCGGAGACGGTCGCCTCGGCGACGTTCGGCACCCCGAGGAGAACGCTCTCGACCTCGCTCGGGTAGACCTTCTCGCCGCCCACGTTGATGATCTCGGAGTCGCGCCCGAGGATGCGCACGTAGTCGCCGTCGACCTCGACGACGTCCTGCGTGTTGAAGAACCCCTCGTCGTCGAAGGGCGCCGGGGCGTTGAGGTAGCCGAGCATGGCCATCTCGGACCGGATCCACAGGATGTTGTCGATGATCCGGTGCTCGAACCCGGCCGAGCCGAGCTTCACCCAGAGGGTGTCGTCGCCCTTGGACCGGGTCGGCAGAATGCCCAGCTCGGACAGGCCGTACGTCTGCTTGAGCCGTACGCCGGGCAGCGCGTCGCCGAGCCGGCGCAGCGTCTGGAGGGGCATCGGCTCGGTGCCGTACGTGACGAGCGTGAGCGAATCGGTCGCGTACCGCTCATGGGCTCCGGAGATCAGCACCATGTTGAGGAACGTGGGGGTGGTCGGCAGGATCTCGACCCGGTGCTCGGCGATCGCCCGGAAGACGGCCTCCGGGGTGCGCTCCGCGACCGTCACCACGGTGCCGCCCTGACTCAGGGTGTGCAGCAGGGTGTTGACGCCGCCGATGTGGTCCAGGCTGAGGAAGGACAGGATGCGCGAGGGCCGGGTCGGCTCGCCGTACCGGGCCAGCACCTTCTCGAAGTCGAGCACCGAGGCCTTGCTGCGGCCCGTCGTGCCCGAGCTGAAGAGCACCAGACCTGGTCGGCCGGCGTCCCGGAGCTCCTGGTAGAGCTCGTGCTCGGCGCTGCGGCCGGTGCGCTCACCGTGGTGCGCCCCGCCGGCGTCCACCCGGATGACGACCTCGACCTGCGCCACGTCCAGGAACTCCGCACGCTTGGCGGCCGGCAGCGCGCTCAGCGGTACGACGACCACGCCGCGCTCGATCAGCGCCAGCAGACCGGCGCAGGCCTGCGGCGAGTACGAACCCTCCAGCGTGACGACCTCACCCGCCCGGACCCCGTGCCGGTCGAGGAAGAGGCGCCACTCCCCGACGAGGCGCAGCAGGTCGTCGTACCGGTAGGTGCGGCCCTCGAACGCGATGGCCTCGGAATCCGGGAAGGATTCCAGTCGGGTCAGAAATGGATGAGGCATCGTTTTCTCCCATGGAGTTCTGTTCTCGGATTTCGATTACGGCGGTCCGGCGCTCTGACATTCCGGCGTTCCGGCGTTCCAACGCTCCGGCGCTCTAAAGATCCGCCGATCCGACATTCCAGCATTCCGGCGTTCCGGCGTTCCGGCGTTCCGGCGTGAATGCGTTTCGATATCTCGAAGCTAACCCGCATCGATTCGGGACTCAATATGCCGCTTCTGAGCCCTCGGACGGTGCGGCTGTTCGGGTATGCCCGGCCGGTGTACCCGAAGGGGCATGTAGCGGAAGTGGCATCGACACGGCATGGTCGAATGCGTACCGCATCACTGCTGTGACCTGTCCTGGGACGGCAGCGGGCCGCCGAATCCGGCTGCCCCCGGTGCGCCGTTCAACGGCGCCGCTGTTCCCAGGAGCCAAAGTGATCCAGCAGATACTGCCGTCCGCCGTCGCCTGCGCCGACGCCACGGCCGACCTTCCCGACGCCCGTGTACTGCCGGAGGAGGAGGCCCTTCTCGTACGGTGCGTGGAGCACCGCCGCCGGGAGTTCACCACCACCCGGCACTGCGCCCGTACCGCCATGTCGGCGCTCGGGGTGGCGCCGGCCGCGGTGCTTCCGGGCGCCAAGGGCGAGCCGCGCTGGCCGGCCGGAGTGACCGGCAGCATGACCCACTGCGACGGCTACCGTGCGGCGGCGCTGACCAGGAGCGCGGATTACCACAGCGTCGGCATCGACGCAGAGCCCCACGCTCCGCTGGAGGAGCGGATGGTGCGTCACATCTCCGTGGCGTCCGAACGGGAGCATCTGCGCGAACTCGCCCGGATCCGGCCCGAAGTCCACTGGCCCACCGTGATGTTCAGCGCCAAGGAGACGGTCTACAAGGCGTGGTACCCGCTCACCGGGCGCTGGCTCGGCTTCCGGGACGCCCGGCTGACCTTCGACCCGGCGGCCGGCACCTACCGGGCCCGGCTGATGGTTCCCGGGCCGGTGGTGGACGGCACCGGGCTGGGGTGGTTCACCGGCCACTGGGCGGTGCGCGACTCGCTGGTGCTCACCGCGATCGCGCTGCGGCGCGGTCGGTGATCCCGCTGATTCCGGTCAGTTCGGCGGCCGACCAGGCGCCCGCTGTCCGCAGGTATCCGGGTGCCGCCGACAGGACCGGCCAGTCGAGGCGCTGGGCGTGCTCCATCAGCACCCGGTCCGCACCGCCGACGACGACCGGGCGCCCGACGGCCAGCAGCATGTCGAGATCGCTGGCGTGGTCGCCGTAGCAGCTGGACTCCTCCGCGTTCAGGCCCAGTTCGGCGATGGTCTCGCGGACGGCGTCGGCCTTGACCGAGCCGATCATCGGGCGCACCACCTCACCGGTCAGCCGGCCGTCGGGCCCCACCACCGGTTCGGAGCAGAGCACCAGATCGGCCCTCAGGTCCTCGGCCAGCGGCCCCAGGCAGCCCCGGAACGACCCGGAGACCAGTACCACCAGATCACCGGCCTCCCGGTGCCGGCTCGCGGCGGCCCAGGTGGCGACGGTGACGGCGGCGGGCCCGCGCCGGTACTCCTCGTACCACTCGCGCCCGGCCCGCGTCAGTTCCTCGGCCGGGACCCCGGCGAAGCGGCGGTAGTAGCCACGGTTGATCTCCGAGCGGTGCACCCCGGAGTCGGCATCGGCCCGGAGCCGCGCCATCACGGCCTCGTAGTCGGAGCCGTCGTCCCCGTGGCGGGCCAGCCAGAACCGCAGGAAGTCGAACATGCTCTTGGTGTTGATGAGTGTCTCGTCGACGTCGAAGAAGGCGGCCCTGGTGGGCTTCGTCGTCACCCTCTGGTTCATGGAGTTCATGGCGTTCATGGCGCGATTCACCAGCCGGTTTCGTAGGGGGAGGCCGACGCGTGGGTGGCGGTCGGCGGATTTGCGGCCGCGCGTCCGGCGGTGGCGGCATGACCGCACAGCCCCTCGCGCAGGGCACGGGCTGCCGCCAGCGTGCGGTTGGGGCAGTTGAGCTTGGCGAGGATGTTCGCCACCAGCCGCTTCGCCCCGTGTTCGGAGATCCGCAGCCGGCGGCCGATCTGCTTGTTGCTGAGACCGTCCACGACGAGCGTGAGGGCCTCGCGTTCGCGCGGTGTGAGCCGGGGCGCGGCGGTCACCTCACGGGCACCGCGTCCGGCCAGTTCCAGCAGGCCCCGGGTGAGCACCGCCGGTATCCGCACCTCGCCGGCCCGCATGGCACCGAGCATGTCGCCCAGTGCCGCCACGTCGAGGCCGTCGGAGAAGAGCAGCGAGGCTCCGGGAACGCCCGCGACACGGTCCAGGTCCACGGACCGCTGGTCGGGCACGAGGAGGAGCACCCGTACGCCGTACTCGGCGACGCGGTGCAGTACGGACTCGCTGTCCAGGTCCGCCGGCTCCGGGACGATCAGCAGGAGGTCGGTCCTCGGGTCGTGCACCGCGTCCACGGCGGCGGAGAGCTCCGAGAAGGCCCGGCAGCTGCCGACCGTTCCGACGGAGGAGAGCATGACTTCCAGCCCGTAGCGCTGGAGGTCGTTGCGGACGGCCAGGATGATGTCGAGCTGTGGCGATGTGATGCGTACCGGCGGAGAGGCGACTGCGAGAGCCGCGCGATTCTGCGACATTGCCCTTACCCCCATGGGTCCTTGTCGGTGACCGCTGGGGCCACCCGTATGCAAGGAACGCTAGACGCGCGAAGGGCCGCCGAGGCCGTCACTGCCTCCTACTCCGGGTGGCAGCGGACCGAAAGTAGTAGCCGGATACCCCGCGGGTATCCGGCCGACGGGGGTAGCCGGCCGACGGCGGCAAGGAACACGCGAGCCGGATTCAGGCCGCGGGCACCCGGCCGACGGGAGCAAGGAGGCGCGGGCCCGGCTCAGGCGCGGCACCTCAGCCGAAGGCCGTACGGAACACGCGGGCCGGACTCAGGCCGTCGGGGCGGCGGCCGACGGCAGCAAGGACGCGCGGGCCGGGTCCAAGCACGGGCACCCTGCCGACGGCCGTACGGAACACGCGGGCCGGACTCAGGCCGTCGGGGCGGCGGCCGGGGTGCCGGACAGCGCCTGCCGGGCGAAGGCGACCACATGGGCGCGCAGATCCAGCCCGCCGGCGTCGGCCTCCGTACCGATGATCAGCCGCGCGAGCTGCGGGACCGCGTTCGGCCAGGCGGCGAGCCCGATCAGGCTCAGCAGACAGGCCGCCACCTGCGGCGACGCCTCGGTCCCGAAGCTCTCGGCCAGCGCGGCGATCTTCTCCTCGTAGTGTCCCCGGCGCCTCTCCTCGTTGGGCAGCACCCCGTCGCGGTAGTGCAGGCCCTCCCAGAAGAAGAGCCTGACCAGGACCGGGTTGTCCCGGTGGAAGTCGTAGACCCGGCCCACGTACTCCGCGGCATCGTCGCCGCCCTTGAGCGGTACGGCCTCGGCGAGCTCGTCGAGCGCGCGGCCCACGACGGCGTCGAACAGCTTCTGCTTGTTGCCGAAGTAGCCGTAGATCCGTTCCTTGTTCACGCCGGCCAGCTCCGCGATGCGGTCGACGCGCGCTCCGGCAATGCCGTGAGCTGCGAATTCCTCCTTCGCCGCAGCGAGGAGCCGTTCCTTGGTGTGGGTCGTTTCCGAGGTCATGACACCAGCGTAGAACGGGTTCCCACGGATGCCAACCAACTGGATGGTTGACATCCAACTAGTTGGTTGGTTTAGTTGTACTCGTCGCCGAGGGCAGCACCACCGCCCAGGCCCCAGGACAGGTCATCGCGACAGCAGCAGAGGCACCGCCCGCACCATGCGCCACGTAAATCACCGCCGTCCGGCACGAGCCACCGACCCATGGATGGGAGACCCCATGACCACCGCAGCCCGCCCCGCCGTCACCGCCCCCAACGCCGCCGCCGACCGGAATCAGCCCCGGTCCGCCACCCCCGCCCAGCCCGTACCGCTGCCCTCCGTGCACATGCGGGTCCTGCTCACCTGGATCGCCGTCTTCACAGCCCTCACCGTCGTCCAGCTCGCGATCGGCCCCTACGTCGCGGGGTTCCCGATGCTCCTGCGCACACTGGTCATCACCGGGGTCGTCGTACCGGCCGTGGTCTACGCCCTCGTGCCGAACCTGCTGAAGGTCCGGGCCGCCGTCCTGCGCCGCCGCCACTGAGCTCCGCGGCGCATGGCTGATTCCAGCCATCACCGACACGCAGTCCGCAAATCGGCTTATCCTGCACCGGTTCGACGATCAGAAATGCCGTTGGGCACGGGGGAGGAGAGCGTGATGAGTGAACAGGCACAGAGCCGTCTCGGCAGCCGCCGCAACGGCCGGCCCGTGGACCGTTTCAGGGCTTACGAGGACGAGGTGATCGCCCTCTACCACTCCCGGCTCCGCGGGATCAACAGCCCGCTCGCCTCCGATCCGGAGGTCTGGGAGCAGTGCGAGTTACAGGGCCGCCGGGTCTTCCGCGACTGCGCCGACAGTCTCCAGGCCGGCCTGACCGAGGTGTCCGACAGCCATATCGCCGAAGTCGTCGACCTCGGCAGCGCCCGGGTCCAGCAGGGCGTCCACCTCACCCACTCGGTACGGGCCGGTGTCATCCTCTTCGACACCGTCCTGGAACGCCTGCTGGAGTGCACCGAGCACGTCGACGGGATCTACCAGGCCTACGCCGCCGCGATCCGCGCCCTGCAGCAGGGCATCGGACGACGCCTCGAAGTCGGCTCGATCGCGTACGACTCCTTCATGCTCACCCGGGTCCGCGAGGTGCACGACAAGGGCCACCGCAAGCTGGCCCGCGAGATCCACGACCAGATCGGCAACTCCCTCAGCCTGGCCATGCGTCAGCTGGAGCTCTACGAACTGGGGGTGTCCCGGCAGAACGCCGACGTACCCAAGGAGGTACGGGCCGCCCAGGACGCCATCCTCGAAACCCTCGCCCACACCAGGGAGCTCGTCACCGAGCTCCGCCGTCCCGCCATCACCGGCTGCCTGGAAGCGGCGCTCGCCGCCTTCGTCGCCTCCATGGGCGACGACGGCGTGCCGGTCCAGCTCTGGGTGCGGGGCCTGGACGAATGGATTCCCGCCCCGGTCTCGGAGGAACTCTTCGTCATGGTCCGCGAGTGCCTGCGCAACTCCTTCCGGCACGCGGAGGCGGGCAACATCGTGGTCCACATCGACATCGCCCCGCACGAGATCCAGACCGAGATCATCGACGACGGCCTCGGCTTCGACGTGGACCAGGTGCTCGCCGGTGACCGTACCAACGGACTCACCGGCCTCCAGGAACGCACCGACCTCCTCGGCGGCACCCTCCACATCGGCTCGTCGGCCGGTCGTGGCACCCACGTGACCATGTGGATACCGATCAAGGAGGACGGGCCCCTCCGATGAGCGAAGCGACCCCCGAGTCCGTACGGATCCTCGTCGCGGACGACCACACCCTGCTGCGCGAGGCCCTCTGCGACCTCCTGCGCTCCGAACCGGGCTTCGAGATCGTGGCCCAGGCGGGCAACGGCGAGGACGCCATCCGGCTGGCCGCGGCGCACCGCCCGGACGTCGTGCTCCTCGACATCGAGATGCCGCGCAACGACCCTCCGGCCACCGTCCGCCGGCTGCTCCAGGGCGATCCCGGGCTGCGCATCATCGTGCTCAGCATGTACGACGGGCAGCAGCTGGTGCAGGAGCTGCTGCAACTCGGCATCAGCGGCTACCTCCACAAGAGCACCGGCCGCGAGACCCTCATCTCCGCCGTCCGGTCCCGCGAGGGCGGCGAGCTGCGCACCGTGACCGTCTCGGTCTCCCCCGACAGCCTCCGCGCACCGCAACCCGTCCCCGACGGCGCCGGCGGCCTCTCCGACCGCGAGGCGGAGGTTCTGGCCCTGGTAGCCACGGCCATGAGCAACCGTCAGATCGCGGTCAAGCTGGGCATCGCCGAGGGAACCATCAAGCGGCACATGCGCAACATATTCACCAAGCTCGACGCCGTCTCCCGGATCGACGCCGTGAACAAGGCCGTCGAAAGGGGCCTCCTGGCCCAGCAGGAGACCCCTCGAAGGCGCTTCTGAACCACACCGGGTCCGGCACAGACGGGAGGGCCGGACCGACAAGGCCCGGCCCTCCCCCGTGTACTGCCCTGATCGTCAGCCAGACAGTACGAGCCCGGCGAAGAGCGTCACATGGACCAGATGCTGCGTCACCATGAAGGCGCGGTACGGAGTACGGCCACGGGCCGCGTCACCACGCGTCGTCCAGCACAGCACCGCCACCACCACGGCCCCGCCGGCCAGCACCAGGGCCGATGGCCCCAGCAGTGCGGCCCAGTGCGCGGCGGCCGGCAGGAAGCCCCCGGCGATCAGCAGCGCACCCGCGCCACCCACCAGCCGGGCCGTGCCGTCCCCCCAGACGGTCACCGAAGTACGCCGGCCGGCGGCCGCGTCCCCCCGCACATGGGAGAAGTCCTTGGTCACGGCCCCCACCACGCACATCCACAGGGACATCGCGGTGGCCAGCACCAGGACCGCACCCGAGGGCCGCCCCTCCCCCGCCGCCGTCCAGCCCGCCGCGTAGGTCAGCAGTCCCATCAGCAGCACCGAACCCGAGGTGCCGGCCGCACTGCGCTTGAGCTGGAACGGCGCCGCCGAGTACGCGTAACCGATCAGCAGGAAGGCCACATCGAAGGCGAGCAGCAGCGCGTTCCCGCAGGCCAGCGCCGTGATCACGGAACCCGCCGCGGCGGCCCAGGTCAGCCGGGCTGCTGCCCTCGGCGACAGGTCCCCCCGGGCGATCGGCCGCCCGGTCCGGTTGAGCCGGTCCTCCTGGACGTCCGACACCCCATTGATGCCGTACGTGAACAAGGTCGCCAGCACCCAGCAGACGCTCGGAGCGATCAGCCCCGGCCCCACCCCCGCGAGGCTGCCGCCGGCCGAGACCGCGGCACCGGCCAGGAAACGCATCAGAAAAACGATCTGCACGCAGCAGCGTGCCTCTTCGAGAAACAGAGCAGCGGCACGCGCCGCACCTGCGATCCGCAGGGTGGAAGTCGAGGTACCTGAATCGATCTGTGCTGTGTATGCCCCCATGACCAGGGACATTAATAACGGGCCGGGGACACACACATGCCCCATCGGCGGACCTTCCGATACCCCTTTTGGGGAAGGGGCAGTATCGGAAGGACCGCCGATGGGGCAGCCTGCAACACGGTGGGGAAAGGGCGGCGTGGGGGCCGCGCAGGTGGGCGTCAGCGTTCCTGCTGAGCGCCGGTCACCGAGGGCAGATTCACCAGCAGTGCGGCCAGCAGACCGATGATCAGGCCCGTGAAGTGGACCTGCTGCGCGGCGCCGATGTAGATCCAGTAGCCGAAGAACATTCCGCCGGAGAGGAAGAGCAGGAACAGACCGGCGAAGGCACCCAGGGCGATGTTCGCCCGCTGTGTGACGACGATGCCGGTCTCCTGGCCACGCGCCCGGCGCACCAGACCGTAGGCCGCCCTGGCCAGCAGGGCCACGATCAGCACCTCGTAGATGATGACGCCGATCAGGGCCGGGGTGGCCATCGACTCCGGCATCGCCCGCCACTCCAGGCCGTTGCCGCGGACCGGGTCCTTCACCAGGTCACTCATGGTGAGCATGCTGCTGATCAGCGCCTTGTTGGTGCCGAAGTCATTGATGTTGTTGAGCGTGACCAGCCCCAGCCACAGGGTGAGTCCGCTCATCAGGAACGCGTTCAGAGCGGCCAGCCGTGAGTGGACGGCGAGGTCCGGGACCTGTGCGTCGAGCGGGCTCGATATGTCCTTGGTGGTGGGCCTGTCGGCGGTCAGCGCCATGGGAGATCTCCTTGGGGCAGAAGGGGAGGGGAACCGTTTCGGTGCCCTCAGACTGCCCGCGTTCCCGACGCGGCGGCAGCTCCCTCTTCGACCTGTCGGATCGGCCCGCTCCGACCGGACAGGCACACCGGACTGCCCGGTCGGAGTGCCTGTCCGGAGTGCCTGTCCGGGGTGGCTGTACGGGGTGGCTGTCCGAACGGCCGGTCAGAACGGCGTCAACGGCATACCTTCGATGTGAGGAGTCCTGAGGAGTGTTCAGCGTGGAATATCGTCCACCGTCACGACGCGATTCTGGTAGGCCCATACCGCTGCTTGCAGGCGGGACTGCACGCCGAGTTTGGGCAGCATACGGGCGAGATGCGACTTGACGGTGGTGACCTCGACGACGAGTGCTCCGGCGATCTGCTCGTTCGACATGCCCTGCGCCAGTAACAGCAGGATGTCCCGCTCGCGGGCGGTGAGGACGTCGATCCCCCGCGTCGCCGTCACAGGTCGCAGGCGCCGTCGCTCCACATACTCGGCGACGATACGGCGGGTCAGAGTGCGGTCGAGAGTGCCGTGTCCCGCTGCGATGTGGCGGATCGCCCGCAGGATCTCCTCGGGGTCGGAGTCCTTGAGCAAGAACCCGGCGACCCCCGCTTCCAGTGCCCGGAAGACGTAGTCGTCGATGCCGAAGGTGGTGAGGATCAGCACCGGGACGGCTGGAGACGCGTCGGGGCCGCAGATTCGGGCCGCGACGTCGATGCCGTCCATCTTCGGCATCCGGATGTCCAGGCACGCGACGTCCGGCACCAGTTCGGTGGCCAGGTCGAGGGCTTCCGCCCCGTCCGCGGCGACACCGACGACCTCGACGTCCTTCTCCGCGTTCAGCAGTGCGCTCAGGCCGGCGCGGACGAGAGGCTGGTCGTCGGCAAGAAGGACTCGGATCACGCGGAACACTCCGGGAGGTGGTGCCCGCTTTCGCGGGGGATGCTCATACGGGTCTCCCAGCCGTCGTCGTCGGTCGGGCCGGCGTCGAAAAGCCCACCGATGAGGGCGGAGCGCTCTCTCATGCCGATGATGCCGTAGCCAGTACCCCGTGAAGCGGGACTGGTCTGTGGACCGGGCGGTGCGTTGCGGACGGTGATTCGCAGCGTGCGCGGGTCGCGGTCGTCCACGGTGACGACACAGGGGGCGCCGGGCGCGTGGCGTGAGGCGTTCGTGAGCGATTCCTGCACCATGCGATAGGCGGCCAGCTGACCCAGCGGGCTGACCCCTGCACCCGGCTTCAGTCGTTCATCGCTGCGCAGATCGAAGTCGACCCGGGCTCCGGTGAGACGGGCCGTCTCGATCAGATGGGGAAGAGTGGCGAGGGTCTTGACGCCCTCGTCCTGGTGACCGACGTCGCGGAGCAATCCCACCAGACGACGCAGGTCATCCAGGATCGCGTTGCTCTGCTTGCGGATCTCCAACGCTCCGGAGCGGGCTTCGCCCGGTGCCGAGGCGGTCTGCCGAGCGACGACCGAGGCCATCAGCGAGATCCCGGACAAGTGGTGGGCGGCAATGTCGTGCAACTCCCGCGCCATCGCCGCCCGTTCCAGAGCGATCGCCTCACCGATCTTGGCATCGCGCTCACGGGTGATCGCCGCCAGCGTCTCCTGCTGCGCGGCCCTCGTCGCGCGTTGCGCGGCGATCACGGAAGCCGGCAGCAGTGGCAGGCCGACCACCAGGGCCGCCTGGAGCACCGCCTGCATCACCAGGGCCCACCCACCGGTGCGCCCGTCGGCGCTGCCGTTGACGAAGTGGGCGATCGCCACCAGTACGCCCGAGGCCAGAGCCCACCGGCGCACATCCCGCCAGGCCCCGGTCAGCCCGGCCAAGAACGCGCCGACCAGAACCGGCAGCGCGGTGACGGTGAACAGTCCGCTGGGAAACACGGCCGCCAGGACGAGGCAGAGTCCGGCCACGCAGCCCAACGTGGCGGTCACCTGATGGCGGCCCCACAGCAGGGCCACCGATTGCAGGACGAGCGTCACGGCCGTCCCCCACCAGGCGGCCATGCCGAGTGGGGCTCCGGTGAGTGACGGATCATCACGCGCCAGCAGCGCGATGATCCACAGGAGGGCCAGCGCGCTCAGCGCGGTGGTGACAGCGGTCGCCGCAGAGCGGGTCATACCGGGTCGCCGCGCGGTCGTCACGACTCGATCATAGTGAGGTCCCGGTTATACCCCGCGGGGCGGACGAGCGGTGCCCCATCTCCATGGTCCGACGGGAGGACCGGGCTGTAGCCGAGACGGCCGCGGGTGGTGATCACGATCACTGCCGCAGCAACAGAGGCACCGGCCCCCATCGCGATGAGGGCGAGCTCCCCGTCCAGTCTGGGGAACATCTCGGACCACATGACGGACGCGAAGGTGTTGACGCCCACATGCATGAGCATGGACAGCGGCAGGCTCTGCCCGGTGCGGTTGAACACCCACGACATCACGATGTTGAACGCGACGCAGAACGTGAAGAAGGCCAGAGGCCGTGTCCAGGACGCCTCGGGGTAGCCACCCCACTCGGTGAGGAACAGCGGGAAGTGCCACACACCCCACAGCGGGCCCAGAACGAAGGCGGCGCGCAGCGGCGAGAACCGGCTCTGCAAGCGGGGAAGGGCGAAGTCGCGCCACCCGGGCTCCTCGGCCAGACCGGTCGTGATCATCTGGAACAGCAGCATCGGCACGAAGGCGGTGAGCGCTGCGGCCGAAGGGGCGGCGACCTGTCCGCCGGAGAACGCCAAGCCGGTCAGGAGCATCCCGGCAGGGACGCTGAGCAACGTGATCGCGTACCAGCGCCCGCCGACCCGCCAGCGCCACAGCCGGCGCGTCCAGGCCCGCAGCCCACTCCGGCCGTCCACCAGCGCCGTCATGGCGAAAGCGGCACCGATCGGCCCCAGGTAGGCGCCCGGGAGTACCCCCAGCACTTGAGTGGTCCCGAGGATCGAGGGAAACCGGTAGTCCCAGATGCCCAGGCCGTTCCGCGACAGGATGTACGGCACCCATGCCAGCCAGCTCAGCCCGTTCGCGAGGAGGAAGAAGTAGGTCAGCGGATGCGCTCGCGCCATCGCTCGGAGCCTTGTCGGGAGGCGGTCGGGGACCGGGGTGTGGGGGAGGCTGGTTCGGTTCTCTGTCATGACGGGAACGCTAGGTTTCCTCGCCCGACGGGCTCTACGGTCCGATGGTTGCATCGAGGCAGTGCATCCAAAGGATGCAAACCCGCTCCGCGCGGGGGCGTGCGACTCGTAGGGCTGCCGCGGAAATCCTGCCCGCGCGCACGAACCTCGGGCTCCGCTCCAGTGGCATGGATCGGCACAGGAGACGCGTGAGTAGAGTGACTATTTGATCGATCATTCATCGGTCCCTACTCGGAGGGCAGGACAAGGTGGGACGCGTGGACCAGCGAGTGACCGTGGTCACCGGCGGCAGTCGGGGCATCGGCGCGGCGATCTGCCTGCGGCTGGCGGCCGAGGGGCACGATGTGGCCGTGGGCTACCGGTCGGACGCCGAGGCTGCTGAGGGCGTGGCCGAAGGGGTGCGTGCGCTGGGCCGGGCGGCTGTGGCGGTCGCGGTCGACACCGCCGACGCGGCAGAGGTGGACCGTTTGTTCGATACCGCTGCCGAGCACCTGGGGCCGGTCACCGGGCTGGTGAACAACGCCGGCGTGAGCGGGCCGGTGGGGCCACTGGCCGACGCCGACCCCGAGGGGATGCGGCAGGCCCTGGGAGTCAACGTCCTCGGATACCTGCTATGTGCCCGTCGGGCCATCCGCGACATGGTGGCAGGCGGGGCCGTCGTGAACATCTCCTCCGCCGCCGCGACCCTGGGCAGCCCGGGCACCTACGTCCATTACGCTGCCGCCAAGGCCGCCGTTGACGCCATGACGGTGGGGCTGTCCAAGGAAGTGGCGGCCGATGGCATCCGGGTCAACTGCGTGGCACCGGGCACGATCTGGACCGATTTCCACGCCGACCCGCAGCGGCCCGCCAAGATCGCGGCACTCGTCCCCATGGGCCGCGCCGGCCAGCCCGAGGAGATCGCCGGAGCGGTCGCCTGGCTGCTCTCGGACGACGCCTCCTACGCGACCGGCACGGTGATGCGGATCGCCGGCGGGATGTGACCACAGACGACTCCGGCACCTCGGGCCAGGCGGGCGGCCCTTCCACAGGGAGTCCGTTCCCACGCAGGGCCGGAACAGCGCTCCCGCGCGGCTGTCGAACACCACACTGAGCAAAGGCATCGAGCAGAGGGGCTCAGTACTTCGGCGAGCCGACACGCCCTGCCGGCCACAGCCCACCTGCGGTGCGGAGGCACAAACGCCCAGCTCGCCGGTCGCGGACTTCTTGCGTGCGTCCGGCGTCCGGCACATGGGTACGTCAGTGTGCTTCGATGGTCCGGCGGTAGGTGCTGGGTGTGGTGCCACGGACCCTTTTGAAGGCCACGCTGAACGCGAACGGGTCGTTGTAACCAACCGTGCGGGCAACAGACGCGACCGTGGCGGAGGGCTGCTCGGCCAGAAGGTCCGCGGCGAGTGTCATGCGCCAGTGGGTGAGGTAGGTCAGCGGCGGTTCGCCGAGCAGCTCGGTGAACCGCTTGGCCAGTGTCGAGCGGGACACCCCGGTACGCCGGGCCAGTGCGGCCACTGTCCAGGGGGCGGCCGGTTCGGCGTGCAGCAGGCTCAGGGCCTCGCCGGCCACCGGGTCCTTCTGCGCGGACCACCAGGCCGGGGGGCGCCGACCGGGCTCGTCGAGCCAGGTGCGCAGCGTGCACACCAGCATCCAGTCCAGGAGCCGGTCGAGCACCACTTGTTGGCCCGGTTCGTCGCGGGCGACCTCGGCGGCGAGGTGATCGAGCACCGGGTCGCCGTCGCCGCCGGCGGGTACGCGCAGCACGACGGGCAGGCTGTCCAGCAACCGACGGCCGATCTCACCGCTTACCGGATAGGCCCCGACGACCAGGGTCGTTGTGCCGCCCCCCGCCCCGTCCTCGCCTGGTTCGTGCCAGCCGAGCCGATGGCGGGTGCCACCCTGCTCGGGGGTGGCGCACTCCTCGCTGCACACAAGGGGCTCGACAGTGGTTGCCGGGTCGTCGACGAAGGTGAAGGTCGCGGGGCCGCGCACCACGATCGTGTCGTGGGTGCCGAGCCGTTCGGGCGGGTGGTCGTCCGCAACGATCCAGCCTGCGCCTGTGAGGACGGTGCACAGCGTCAGTGGGGGCCCGTCCACGAAGTGCAGGGACCAGGGCGGGGACAGCGTGGAGCTGCCGAACAGGGAGCCGTGGGCTCGCACGCCGCGGAACAGCTCACTGGTGATATCCACCCCACCAGATTAGACGATCGCAAAGGTGGGGCGGCTCTTCACCCATGGGAACGTCCGGGCAGCCGGTGTTGTGTGGAGGCATGAACGCACACACTTCTCTTGTGGTTGGCGCGACCGGCCGGACGGGGCGCCGGGTCGCAGCCCGGCTGCGACTGCGCGGCGTCCCGGTTCGCGCCGCTTCCCGGTCCAGCCGGGTCCACTTCGACTGGTCCCAGCCGTCCGGCTGGGACGCCGTCCTGCGCGACATCGACGCGGCCTACGTGGTGCCCCCGCCGGTGCCGGGCCCGGTGCACGCGTTCGTGGAACGAGCCGTGGCCGCCGGGGTGCGGCGGCTGGTGCTGCTCTCCGGCCGCGGTGCGGACGGCTGGGGCGACTCCGGGTTCGGGCGCAACATGGTCTCGGCGGAGGAGGCAGTCCGTGGCGCGCCTTTGGAATGGACCGTGCTGCGGGCGTCGAACTTCGCCCAGAACTTCGGCGAGGACGTCTTCCACGCACCGCTGCTCGCCGGTGAACTGGCATTGCCGGCCGGGGACGTTCCCGAGCCGTTCGTCGACGTGGAGGACATCGCGGACGCTGCGGTCACGACACTGACCGAGCGGGACCGGCACGTCGGGCAGGTGTACGAGCTGAGCGGGCCCCGCCCCGTCAGGTTCACCGAGGCCGTCGAGCTGATCGCACGGGCGTCCGGACGGACGCTCACCTACCGGCAGATCACGCCTGACGCGTACGTGGCGGCGCTCGTCGGGCAAGGCGTGGGCCGTCACGAGGCCGACGAAATCGCCGAAATGTTCGCGTTGATAGCAGGCGGTTCGGTCGCCGGAGCGACCGGCGACCTCGCCACCGTGCTGGGGCGCGCGCCGCGCATCTTCGAGGAGTACGTCGTCCGCGCGGCCGCGGCCGGCGTCTGGGACCCGCGGTGATACGCCGGCTTCCCCCTCCCCGACCGTGATGCGAGCCCTGGCACTCCCACGGACCTGCACCTGCGAAGACCTCCGGCACTCGGCCCTCACTCAAGGACGTACCGTCATGAGCACCGACGACACCCTGCGCACCCTCGTGGTCACCGCGCACCCCGATCCCGGCTCCCTGACCCATCACGTCGCGGAACGTCTCAGCGCAGCCCTGCGCGCCGGGACGGTCGAGGTCGCGGACCTGCACCAGGAGGGATTCGATCCCCGGTTCACCCCGGCAGACCGTCGTGCGTACCAGGAGGGCGGCGGCCACCCGCCCGATGTGGTCCGCGAGCAGCAGCGCCTGGACCGGGCGACCGACCTGGTTCTGGTCTTCCCGGTGTACTGGTGGTCGGCCCCGGCCCTGCTGAAGGGGTGGATCGACCGGGTCTTCGTGAACGGCTGGGCCTTCGAGTACTCCGCAACAACGGGGGTGCTGCCCAAGCTCCAGCAGCTCACGACGCACCTGATACCGATAGCCGGCGCGGACACCGGCGCGTACGAGAGGCACGGCTACGAAAGGGCGCTGCGCACCCAACTCCTGCACGGCTTCGTCGACTACGTCGGCAGCCGGCGCGGCGCCACCGCCTTCGTCCATGATTCCGAGCAGCCCACCACCGAGGTCACGGTCGACCGTGCGATCCGCACAGTCGCCGTCGCTGTTGGAGCTCCTGTCCCTCATTCCTGATCCACCGCCCGGCTCCGCACGCCCGGCGCCCGGAAGGCGCGTCGGTAGAGCGCGCGGCCTGGTACCGGTGGCCTCGCCTATCCAACTGTCGCCAGTGTGCCCAGTAGATGGCGCGATCGTTGCTCTCTGCGATCTCTACCGGGCACACTGGCGTTTCTTCCCCAGGACCGGGTCCGGGTGACCGAGCAGCGTGGCTCGGGACTATCCGCTCTGAGGGTCACGCTCGCGTTCCTGTCCAGGAAGCACTGGCCTGAGGCACGCCCCTGGCCAAGCTCCGCCGCGGCCGGCGCATCAAGAGAGAAGCGCCAGTACGCCTACGATCCCGCCCTATGGATGGCAGGTGCGCAAGAACTAGCTGGCAGCTGAGGAGAGGGAGCGGGCGGGCCGAGCCCACGCAGGCAGTACGGGCAACGCAAGTCGCCGACTACCTGGTGCTGGGGTGACGTCCCGCCAGCTCACACTCTTGCGAAGCACGTAAACGATGCCCCGCGGAACAGCACGGCCATCGGCCGGCAACCTCCCCGGGTAGCGGTGCCGCCGCGGCGCACGAGCCGGCAGCAGCGGAGCGAGACGAAGCACCCCGAGTGCCTGGCACTCAACTCCTTCGGCCCTACCATCGGCGACCCGGTAGACCCGTACTGGAAGGACCGCAGCCCCGCCAGGAAGGCGAGGGACACCGACACCCCGCTCCTGTTCACCCAGGGCACCACCGAGACAAACACCTCCCCGTGGGAATGGAGGAGTTCCTCAGCAACCACCGCGGCCCGCAGCGTGCCTGGGTCGGCCCCTGGGACCACGTGCGCGGCAACGACCGTACGCAGGACGGGAAGTTCGCGATGGGCCGCGCGACCTGGTTCAAGGAGACGATGTCCTTTTTCGACGAACACCTCAAGGACCTAGATCCCAAGGTCAAGTACCCGAACTACGCCGTCCAGGACAACCTCGGCGACTGGCGCGCCGAGAAGTTCTGGCCGACAGCGAACCGCTCCGCGAACCTCCGACTCGGCAACGGCTCGTACCTGGACAGCGGAGCGGGCTCACAGCCCACACCCCCGGAAGAGGAAACCGGTCGTGACGCCGCCGGAAGCTTCTTCGTCTGGTCCCGGCCTCTCGGCACGGCCACCCGGGTCACCGGCACACCCCGGATCACCATGACGGCCAAGGGCGAGGGCAACGTGATGGTCAAGCTGTACGACGTGGACCCCGACGGAAACGCCGTCGCATTCGACGAGCGAGTCTCCCGACTGGACCAGGACCAGTTGGACATCGGCCTGAAGTCGACCGATTGGACACTGCAGACGGGCCACCGCCTCGTCGTGGAAATCGGCTCGGTACGGACCGGTGACTGGCTCGATACCCCCTCCAAGCAGAAGATCAGGATCAACAACGCCCGTCTCCACCTGGCCCTGGGCAACCCGGCTGAAGACGTCGCCACCGATGGCGACCGAGCGCCGTGGATCGACGCCTTCACGCAGATCAACTCGGCGAAGCTGAACCCCGGTCGCGCCATCTTCACGGTTCCCCCGGCCAACGCACGAGGCTGAGGGACGCCACACTCCTGGGCATCCACGTCGACGATGCGCACACCCGCGTGCCCAGCCGTGAGCGGAAGCGCATCTCCAGAGCGCGGTCAAGAGATCCGAGCTCCGTCCGGCCGATCCGGACGGAGCTCGATGCGCACCAAGACCTCGTCGAGCCCGGGGCATTCGACGCGGATCTCACCGACCTCCGCACGCCCTTTGTCGGGAATCACCGCAACCCGTGTCGTGATGGGCATCATCTCCTCCTGGGGCCACTGGGCGCCAGGCGGCCCCGAGCCCACCGGGCCGGGTCCCACGACTGGTTCACCCAACTCGCACGCGGCGAACCAGCCCAGCTGGCATCAGAAGCCCTGGTCGGTGGGCCGGATGACGATCTCGTTGATCGCCCGCCGCCGCGGGCTGGTCACGATGTAGGCGACAGCACCGGCGATGTCCTCGGGATGGAGCTTCTCCACACCCTCGAACCGCTGGTTCTCACCTGCCTGGGCGTGCTCCTGCTGGTGCCCGAACAGCTCGGTGTCCACCGCGCCCGGCTCCACAACCGAGAACCGCAGCCCCTGCGACGCGTACTCCTGCCGCCACGACTCCGTCGCGGCGGTCACACCGAACTTGGTCGCGTTGTAGATCGCCACCGTCGGCGCTGCGGCACGGCCCGCCACCGAACTGATGTTGACCACGTCCGCCACCTTGCGCCCGGCGCTCTCGGCCGCCTCCAGCAGGTGCGGAAGCGCGGCCTTGGTGACATACATCAGCCCCTTGAGGTTGACGTCCACCATCTGGTCCCACTCGTCCAGACGCGCCCGAAGGGAGTCGCCGTTGAGCATCACACCGGCCGCGTTCACCAGGACATCGAGCCGCCCGAAGCGGTCCACAACTTCCTTCACCGCCGCCGAAGCGGCATCGGCATCGGTCACATCCGCGACGATGACCAGAGCCCGACCGCCCTCCGCCTCGACGGCCTTCGCCACCTCCTCGGCACGGTCTCGCCGACGCGCCACCAAGGCGACGGTGGCCCCCTCCTGCGCCAGACGCACAGCGGTGGCACGACCGATACCGCTACTGGCACCCGTCACCAGCGCAACCGCAGACTCCAGAACAGCAGCCATGACAACAAACCTCCAGAAGTCCAACGGCCCACACATGATGTATGAGCCCTCTTACTTCACCGAATGTAAGAGGGCTCTCTCATCAAGTCAAACGCCACGTCGGCCGCCGCCCACGCTTCCACGACGGCCGAACCTGATGTAAGATGTCTCTTACATCAGGTTCGGAGAGAGAGTTCATGGCCAAGCGCAGCACCTACCACCACGGTGATCTCAGAACGGCCCTGGTGACGACCGCGCTCGAAGTGATCGCCGAGCAAGGCATCGGAGCCCTGTCCGTGGCGGAAGTGGCTCGGCGCGCGGGCGTGAGCAGCGCAGCGCCCTATCGGCACTTCAGCAGCCGGAAGGCGTTGCTGATCGCTTGCGCCGTAACCGCCGCCAGACGCCTCACGGACGAACTGTTGCAGACCCAAAGGGACCTGGTCGGGAACGGCGATCAGCCCGACCCCGTCGAAGTGACGGCCGCGAGCGCCGCCGCCTACACGCGCTTCGCCGCACAGTACGGTTCAGGCTTCGATCTGATATTCGCCGGAGAACTGCAGGACGCGGGAGACCAAGACCTTCTCGCTGCAGGACGCGAAGTCATGGACGCCTTCCTGCCCTTCGTCCTCGCGGTCACCAGCGGCGACGCCCGCAGTGCCCTACAACTCCTGGAACGACAGATCTCAGCAGCCCACGGCTACGCCACACTCATGCGCAGTGGCTTCTACAGTCGGCGCCAGGCAACCACGGATGACGTCGCCGCCCACGCGGCAGAGATCGCCCGAAGCCTGGCCCGCGACGCCGCGAAATCAGCAAGGAGCTGACGACCAAGGGGCGTGGGGCGCACCACTCGCCTGAGGGAATCCGGCGCCGACAGCCTTGGCGGCTTCATCTCCGACGGCCGTAACCACGCCGAGGTCGAACTCGCCGGCTTCCCCATCGAAGCGCGGCAGGTTCACGCCGGGTCCTCCGCAGTGATCGACCGACCGACTCTCCACCAACCAGCGCCGTGACACGGCCTGTTTACAGGAAACCCCCGAGAACGCCCGGAACGGGACGCATTACCCAGAGAAATACTCTATGAAAAGCACAAAGGCCCAGGTCAGATGTGATCTGTCCTGGGCCTTCAGTGAGCCGCCTTCGGGATTCGAACCCGAGACCTACGCATTACGAGTGCGTTGCTCTGGCCAACTGAGCTAAGGCGGCGCGCCCTGTCGCACCATGGTGCGGTCAGCAGCGACGCCAAGTCTACACAGTTTCCGGGGGTGCTCCGTACCGGCCCGTCTCCGAGGTGTAGCCGCAGGTCAGCGGCGGGGCAGGTGGGGTCAGGAGCACTTCTTGCCCTTGGCCGGCGGGGTGCCCTCCAGGAGGTATTTGTTGATCGCCGTGTCGATGCAGTCGCTGCCGCGCCCGTACGCCGTGTGGCCGTCGCCCTCGTACGTGAGGAGGGTGCCGGAGGAGAGCTGGCCGGCCAGGGACTGCGCCCACTTGTACGGGGTGGCCGGGTCCCGGGTGGTGCCGACCACCACGATCGGGGCCGCGCCCTCGGCCTTGATGCGGTGCGGGGTGCCGGTGGCGGGGACCGGCCAGTAGGCGCAGTTCAGGGACGCCCAGGCGAAGCCCCTGCCGAAGACCGGGGAGGCCTTCTCGAAGTCGGGGAGCGCCTTGGTGACCGCCTTGGATGTGGTGAAGGCGGGAGGCAGGTCGAGGCAGTTCACGGCCGCGTTGGCGTACATCAGATTCGTGTACGTGCCGTTGGGCTGGCGCTCGTAGTAGCTGTCCGCGAGGGAGAGCAGACCGGAACCGTCACCGGCTTCGGCGGCGGTCAGCGCCTCGCGGAGCTGCGGCCATGCCGTCTCGTCGTACATCGCCGCGATGACCCCCGTGGTGGCGAGGGACTCACCCAGCTTTCGGGACTCCCCCGTGGCGATCGGTTTGGCGTCGAGGCCGGCGAAGAGCCGGCTCAGCCTCTTCGCGGCATCGGATGCTGACGTGGTGCCGAGCGGGCAGTCCGACTTCTTCACGCAGCCCCCGGCGAAGGACTGGAACGCGGTCTCGAACCCCGCGGTCTGGTCCCGGTTCATCTCCGCCGACGGGAGCGAGGGGTCCATCGCACCGTCGAGGACGAGCCGGCCGGACCGCGCGGGGAAGAGTTCGGCGTACGTCGCGCCGAGGAAGGTGCCGTACGAGGCGCCGACGTAGTTGAGCCGTTCGTCGCCGAGCAGGGCCCGCAGGATGTCCATGTCACGCGCCGTCTCCACGGTGGAGACGTGCGGCAGGATCTCCTCGGAGCGCTGCTCGCAGCCCGTGGCGAACTTCTTGAACGCACCGCTCAGCGCGGCGACCTCGCCCGCGTCGTCCGGTGTCTGGTCGACCTGCGTGTAGGCGTCCATCTGCGGACCGGTGAGACATTCGACGGGTTCGCTGCGCGCCACACCGCGCGGATCGATGGCGACCATGTCGTAGCGGGCCCGCACCTGGGCCGGGTAGCCCATCGCCGCGTAGCCCTGGAGATAGCCGATGGCCGATCCGCCGGGGCCGCCCGGATTCACCAGCAGGGAGCCGATCCGCTTGCCGGGGCCGGTGGCCTTCTTGCGGGAGACCGCCAGTTTGATCTCGTCGCCGTCCGGCTTCTTGTAGTCGAGCGGCGCCTTCATGGTGCTGCACTGGAAACCCGTGACACCGCAGTCACGCCATTTGAGGTCCTGCTCGTAGAACTTCTTCAGCGCGGCGGGGACGGCGGAGGTGGCTGCCGCCGGCGCGGACGACGAGGCGCTCGACGTCGAACTTCCACTGCTGCAGCCGGAGATGAGCAGGCCGGCAGTGCCGAGCGCGAGGGCGAAGGTGCGGAGCGGGCGCCTGGTGTCCATGTCGGGAGCGTAGCCGCAGGGTGCCGACTCGCCCGATTCGATGCTCATTCGGGTGATTCGGGCGCACGCGGCCCCCCGGTACCCGCCGGAGCGCGGGGGTACCTGACGCGCGGGACGTGCGAGACACGCAGGACGTGCGGGACGCACGAGACGTGTAGGGCATGCAAGGCATGCGGGACGTGCGAGACGTGCGAGACGTCAGCCCTCGTGCAGCGCCATCGTCATCGCCTCCACGGCGAGCAGCGGAGCCACGTTGCGGTCCAGCGCACGGCGGCAGGCGGTCACGGCCTCGATCCGGCGCAGCGTCCGCTCGGGTGTGGACGCACGGACGACACGGTCCAGGGAGTCCTGCGCGTCCGCATTGGCGATGGCGATCCGCGATCCCAGCTGGAGGGCGAGCACATCGCGGTAGAAGCCGGTCAGTTCGGTGAGCGCCAGGTCGAGGCTGTCGCGCTGCGTACGGGTCTTCCGGCGCTTCTGCTTGTCCTCCAGATCCTTCATCACCCCGGCCGTACCCCGGGGCATACGGCCGCCGGCCGACGCACCGAGGGCCGCCTTCATGTCTTCCGTCTCCTTGACGTCCACGTCCTCGGAGGCCTGTTTCGCGTCGTCGGTGGCGGTGTCGATCAGCTCCTGCGCCGCCCTCAGACAGCCACCGATGTCGTCGACGCGCAGGGGCAGTTTGAGGACTGCCGCGCGACGGGCACGCGCCCGCTCGTCCGTGGCGAGGCGGCGCGCCCTGCCGATGTGCCCTTGCGTGGCGCGGGCGGCGGACGCGGCCCGCTCCGGATCGATGCCGTCGCGGCGGATCAGCACATCGGCGACGGCGTCCACCGACGGGGTACGCAGCGTGAGGTGACGGCAGCGGGACCGGATCGTGGGCAGCACGTCTTCGAGTGAGGGTGCGCAGAGCAGCCACACCGTACGCGGCGCGGGCTCCTCGATCGCCTTCAGCAGGACGTTGCCCGCGCCCTCGGTCAGGCGGTCGGCGTCCTCCATGACGATGACCTGCCAACGCCCGACTGCCGGGGAGAGCTGGGCCCGGCGGACCAGCTCGCGGGTCTCCTTCACACCGATGGAGAGCAGGTCGGTGCGGATCACGTCGACATCGGCGTGCGTCCCGATGAGGCTGGTGTGGCAGCCGTCGCAGAAACCGCAGCCCGGCGCCCCTCCCAGGGCACGGTCCGGGCTGGTGCACTGCAGGGCGGCGGCGAAGGCCCGGGCGGCGGTGGACCGCCCTGAGCCCGGCGGGCCGGTGAAGAGCCAGGCGTGCGTCATCTTCGAGGCGGGCGGCACCGGCTCCCCCGCCGAGATGGCGGAGACCAGCACATCGGCATCCCGGGCGGCGGCGCCGAGCTGTTCCTGCACCCGGTCCTGGCCGACCAGGTCGTCCCATACGGACATGGGTCTTCGCCCTTCCGGTGGTGTGCGGCCGCGCTGCCCCTCCGCGGAGCGGCGACGCGGGCCTGTGTGACTCCCGGCTTCCCATTGTGGGGGACGGGTCTGACATTGATCCGACATCGATGCCGGACCCCGGGTTCCGGTGGCCGCGGGCACCCGCACACGAGGGAGGCGGGCACCCGCACACGAGGGAGGGAGCCCCGGGTGTCCCGGAGCTCCCTCCCCTGTCCAACGGACGACGTACCGGATCAGCGGCGCGGGCGGCGTCCTCGTCCCCGGGACCCGGGACCCTCGTCGTCGTGGTCGCCGAGCAGTTCGTCCGCCAGCGTCGGCAGATCGTCCAGCGGGGTCTCCTCCGCCCAGTCGGGGCGCGGCCGACGCGAGGACCGGCCGGAGCGCTCCTGCTGGTCCGCGGCCGGGTGCTGGGGCGCGTGCGGGTCCGGGACCTGCGGGAGCTCACGGGTGCGCTCGTTCTCGCCCTCGGGGGCGGAGCCTGCCGGACGCTCGTCCCGGAAGATGCCCCGCGGCACCCGGTCGGACGGATCCGCGTCCCGCGCGGGTTCGCGTCCCGCGTCCCGTACCGGCGGAAGCACCGCCGTCTCGTCCATCGCACCTGTCGCGTCGCGCCCGTCCGGGCGCCCGGACGGGTCGTCGATCTTCGGGATCATCGTCGTCTCGGCCTCGTCGGAGGGCCAGGGAGCGGACGAGGAACCGGACCGGGAAGAGGAACCGGATCGCGAACGGGAGGTATCCGACGACCGGCCCGCCGACGGATCGACCGGGGAAGGAACCGGCTGAGTGATCTCGTTCGGGTTGACGATCGGGGTCGGCACCGTCAGCTCGTTGTCGTGAACGGACGACCCGGACGACCCGGAATCCGATTCCGACCCGGAAGCCGATTCCCGGGAGGCGCGTGCGGCCGCTTCCGCCTCCGCCGCGGCCTGTGCCGCTTCCGCCTCGGCAGCAGCGGCCTCAGCCCGCGCGGCCTCAGCCGCGGCGGCCGACTCGGACTCCGCCTGGCGGCGTGCCGCCTCGGCCCGCAGCAGCGATTCCTCGGCCTTGCGCTGCTTCTCGAGACGCCGCGCCTCGGCCTCCTTGCGCAGCCGCGCCTCCTCCTCGGCCTGGCGGCGCAACCGTGCCTGCTCGACCTCGCGGGCCGCTTCCTCGGCCTCCTGCCGGGCCCGCTCCTCCTCCGCGAGGCGGCGGGCCTCCTCGGCACGCTGCCGGGCCTCCTCTGCCTGGCGTTCGGCCTCGCGGCGGCGCGCTTCCTCCAGCTCCTGGCGCTTGCGCTCCTCCTCCTCGGCGCGGAGCCTGGCGAGCTGTTCCTCCCGCTCGCGCTCCAGGCGCTCCTCCTCGGCCTTGCGCGCCGCCTCTTCCTCGGCGAGGCGCCTGGCCTCCTCCTCGGCGGCCTTGCGCGCCTCTTCCAGAGCCTTGACCTCGGCCTCGGAGAGCGGGAGGAGCTGGTCGAGCCGGTGCCGTACGACCGTGGTGATCGACTCCGGGTCCTGCCCGGCGTCCACCACCAGATAGCGCGTCGGGTCGGCCGCGGCCAGCGTCAGGAAACCGGAGCGCACCCGGGCGTGGAACTCGGGCGGCTCGGACTCCAGCCGGTCGGGCGCCTCGGTGAACCGTTCCCTGGCGGTCTCGGGGTCGACGTCCAGAAGCACCGTCAGATGCGGTACGAGCCCGCTCGTCGCCCACCGCGAGATCCGGGCGATCTCGGTCGGCGCGAGATCGCGGCCCGCGCCCTGGTAGGCCACGGACGAGTCGATGTAGCGGTCGGAGATGACGATCGCGCCGCGCTCCAGCGCCGGGCGCACGACCGAGTCGACGTGCTCGGCGCGGTCGGCGGCGTACAGCAGCGCCTCGGCGCGGTTGGAGAGCCCGGCCGACGACACGTCGAGCAGGATGGACCGCAGCCGCTTGCCGACGGGCGTGGCCCCGGGCTCCCGGGTGACGACGACCTCGTGGCCCTTGGCCCGGATCCACTCGGCGAGCGCCTCGACCTGGGTGGACTTGCCGGCTCCGTCGCCGCCCTCCAGGGCGAGGAAGAAACCGGTCTCGGCGGGTGCGACCGCCGGGTCGCCGCCCCGCAGCGCCTCGCGCAGATCACGCCGCAGCGGCACTCCGGCACGGTCGTCCGTCTTCGCGAGGACGATCGCGGCGACCGGCAGCAGCAGCGCACCGATCAGCATCAGTGTGAAGGCGGCGCCGCCGTGCGCGAAGACGAAGTCACCGGCTGTCAGTCGGTGCGTCCCTATGGCCGCGGCCACCAGCGGGCCACCGACCGCGCCGAACGCGATCAGCACCCGGACGACGGCCTGGAGGTGTTCGGTGGTCCGCGCCCGGCGGAACTCCTCCGTCTCCTGGTCGACGAGGACATGACCGGTGTTGGCGGCGACACCCGCCGCGTATCCGGCGAGCACGGCGATCAGCACGACGGTGGCCGTGTCCGGGACCAGACCCATCGCCAGGAGCGCGACTCCGGTGACGGCGGTGGCCAGGGACAGCAGCCGCCGCCGCGACAGGGCAGGCAGCACCTTGCCGGCGGTACGGATACCGATACCCGTGCCACCGGTGAGGGCGAGGACCAGCAGTGCGAGGGTGGCGGGCCCGCCACCCAGGTCCGTGGCGTGCAGTACGGCGACGGCGCCCGCGGCCGCGATCGCGCCGGCGACAGCGGCGCAGGCAGCGACGATCAGCGGGGCGGCACCGGTACGTCCCTTGTCGGGTCCGCTGCCGGTGGACGGCCGGCGCAGGCCCTCCAGGGGCGAACGGGGGCGGGGTGTCTGCGTACCGGGGAGTTCCAGGAAGTACAGGATGGAGATGGAGGCGGAGAAGAGCCCGGCCGCGACGTACGAGCCGAGGGACGCCTGGTGGAACGAGAACCAGTCCAGGCCCGAGCCCAGCAGATTCCCGATCAGCGTGGCCACCAGCAGGACGGCCGCGGCAAGCGGTACGGCGGCGAAGTCGGTACGCAGGGAGAGCCGGCGCAGTGCGTCGAGGTGGTCCGGCAGCGGGCGAACCGCGGCGCCCTCGATAGGCGGGGCGGGCAGCAGCGCCGGGGCGGCACTCTCCTTGGCGACCCGCCAGAGTCGTTCGCCGACGCCGGTGACGAAGACGGTGATCAGGACCATCATGAGTGCCCGGTCGGGCATCCAGTCGATCCACAGCGGCGCGACGACCAGCAGCGCGAGCCGCAGCCCGTCCGCCCCGATCATCAGCCATCGCCGGTCGATCGGCCCGCCCGGCGCCGTCAGGGTCGTCAATGGCCCCAGTAGTACGGCTCCGAAGAGCAAGGTGGAAATAATCCGGGCACCGAACACGGCGGCGACGGCAAAGGCCGCCCCGCGGTATCCGGATCCGAATGAGCCCTCAAGGACCGCCGCTTGCAGCGACAGCAACACCAGCACGAGAAGGGCGAGTGCATCGCCGATACCGCCGACGAGCTGGGCGCTCCACAACCGCTTCAGCGGGGGAATACGCAACAGGGCTCGTACGGCGCGCTCGCGTGAGTCTGCGGCAAGTGTGTCGGAGGTGGGGCTCACGACCGTTGGCTGCTCGGCTCGCGTCATCCGCCCAGCCTATCGGGACCGACCCGGTGCCCGGGGCCCGCGTCCGAACATACGACCGCCAGCCCCGAATTCCCGCCCCGCCCGAGCCCACTCCCACCCACGCATCCCACCCGCTCCCAGCCCCATCACCGTCACAGCGCACACCCGCGGCACACCCCAGCCCCGCCGGCGTTTGAGGCGCGGGGTCCGGGGCGGAGCCCCGGTTACGGGAAGGGGCGGGCAGGGGACAAGGCCCGCCGCAGGCGCCCCCGCACCCACACCCCCTCCCCCACACGGCCCACACCAAAACGCCGAACGGGCCGAAGAACCAACTCTCCGACCCGCCCGACGTTCAGAACCACCGAGAAATCCGCGATGCCCGCGATGCCCGCAAAGCCCGCGAAGTCACTCCTCCGACGAGGAAGCCGAAGAAGCCGCCTTCTTCGCCGGAGCCTTCTTGGCCGCAGTCTTCTTCGCGGCCCCCGCCCCCGCAGCCACGGTCTTCTTCGCCGCAGTCTTCTTGGCCGTAGTCGCCTTCTTGGCCGGAGCCTTCTTGGCGGCCGCCTTCTTCGCCGGGGCCTTCTTCGCAGTCTTCTTCTTGGCCGGCCCCTTGGCCCGCTTCTCCGCGAGCAGCTCGTACCCGCGCTCCGGCGTGATCTCCTCGACGCTGTCGTCGGACCGCAGCGTCGCGTTCGTCTCGCCGTCGGTGACGTACGCGCCGAAGCGCCCGTCCTTCACGACCACCGGCGCCCCGCTCACCGGGTCCGTGCCCAGTTCCTTCAGCGGCGGCTTGGCGGCGGCACGCCCGCGCTGCTTCGGCTGGGCGTAGATGGCGAGGGCCTCTTCGAGCGTGATGTCGAAGAGCTGGTCCTCGGAGGTCAGCGACCGCGAGTCCGTGCCCTTCTTCAGGTACGGGCCGTAGCGGCCGTTCTGCGCGGTGATCTCGACACCCTCGGCGTCCTCACCCACCACACGCGGCAGCGACATCAGTTTCAACGCGTCGGCCAGCGTCACCGTGTCCAGCGACATCGACTTGAACAGCGAAGCCGTCCGCGGCTTCACCGCGTTCTTGCCGGTCTTGGGGGTGCCCTCGGGCAGCACCTCGGTGACGTACGGACCGTAGCGCCCGTCCTTGGCGATGATCTGGTTCCCGCTGACCGGGTCCGCCCCGAGCTCGAAGTCGCCGCTCGGCTTGGCGAGCAGCTCCTCCGCGTACTCGACGGACAGCTCGTCGGGCGCCAGGTCCTCGGGGACGTCGGCGCGCTGGTGGCCCTCGGAGTCCTTCTCGCCGCGCTCGATGTACGGGCCGTACCGGCCGACCCGCAGCTTGATGTCGTTGCCGACGGGGAACGAGGAGATCTCCCGGGCGTCGATCGCGCCGAGGTCGGTGACGAGCTCCTTGAGCCCGCCGAGGTGGTCGCCGTCGCCGTTGCCCGCGTCGGAGGCCTTCCCGGCACCGGCCGCGTCGTCACCTTCCTGGGCACCGAAGTAGAACCGCTTCAGCCACGGCACGGACTGGGCCTCACCGCGGGCGATGCGGTCGAGGTCGTCCTCCATGCGGGCCGTGAAGTCGTAGTCCACGAGCCGGCCGAAGTGCTTCTCCAGCAGGTTGACCACGGCGAACGACAGGAACGACGGCACCAGGGCCGTGCCCTTCTTGAACACGTAGCCGCGGTCGAGGATCGTGCCGATGATCGACGCGTACGTCGACGGGCGGCCGATCTCGCGCTCTTCGAGCTCCTTGACCAGCGAGGCTTCCGTGTACCGGGCCGGCGGCTTGGTCGCGTGTCCGTCGACCGAGAGCTCGTCGGCGGAGAGCGCGTCGCCCTCGGCGACCTGCGGCAGCCTGCGCTCACGGTCGTCGAGCTCCGCGTTCGGGTCGTCGGCGCCTTCGACGTACGCCTTCATGAAGCCGTGGAAGGTGATCGTCTTGCCGGAGGCGGAGAACTCGGCGTCCCGGCCGTCGCTCGCCCGGCCACCGATCTTGACGGTGACGGAGTTGCCGACCGCGTCCTTCATCTGGGAGGCGACGGTCCGCTTCCAGATCAGCTCGTAGAGCCGGAACTGGTCACCGGTGAGGCCGGTCTCGGCAGGGGTGCGGAAGCGGTCGCCGGAGGGGCGGATCGCCTCGTGCGCCTCCTGCGCGTTCTTGACCTTGCCGGCGTACGTGCGCGGCTTGTCCGGCAGGTAGTTCGCCCCGTACAACTGCGTGACCTGGGCCCGGGCCGCGGAGATCGCGGTGTCCGAGAGCGTCGTGGAGTCGGTACGCATATAGGTGATGAAGCCGTTCTCATACAGCTTCTGCGCGACCTGCATGGTGGCCTTGGCCCCGAAGCCCAGCTTCCGGCTCGCCTCCTGCTGGAGGGTCGTCGTACGGAAGGGGGCGTACGGGGAGCGGCGGTACGGCTTCGACTCGACGGACCGCACGGCGAACGCGGAGTCTGCGAGTGCGGCGGCCAGGGCGCGGGCGTTCGTCTCGTCCAGGTGCAGCGTCTGGCCGGAGCCCGACTTGAGCTGCCCGTCCGGACCGAAGTCCCGGCCCTGGGCGATGCGGCGCCCGTCGACCGCGCTGAGGCGGGCGGTGAGCGTCGACGGGTCGGAGGCGTCACCGGTGCGGCCGGTGGCGAAGGTGCCGGTCAGGTCCCAGTACTCGGCGGAACGGAAGGCGATGCGCTCGCGCTCCCGCTCGACGACGAGGCGGGTGGCGACGGACTGGACACGTCCCGCGGAGAGCCGCGGCATGACCTTCTTCCACAGGACCGGCGAGACCTCGTAGCCGTAGAGGCGGTCGAGGATCCGGCGGGTCTCCTGGGCGTCGACCATGCGCTGGTTGAGCTCGCGCGGGTTGGCGACGGCGGCCCGGATCGCGTCCTTGGTGATCTCGTGGAAGACCATCCGGTGGACCGGGACCTTGGGCTTGAGCACTTCCTGCAGGTGCCACGCGATGGCTTCGCCCTCGCGGTCCTCATCGGTGGCGAGGAAGAGTTCGTCGGACTCGGCCAGCAGCTGCTTGAGCTTTCTGACCTGGGCCTTCTTGTCGGCATTGACGACGTAGATGGGCTGGAAGTCGTGTTCGACGTCCACGCCGAGGCGGCGCACCTCACCGGTGTACTCGTCCGGCACCTCCGCGGCACCGTTCGGGAGGTCGCGGATGTGCCCGACGCTCGCCTCGACGACGTATCCGGGGCCGAGATAGCCCTTGATCGTCTTCGCCTTGGCAGGCGACTCGACGATAACGAGTCGGCGGCCGCCCTGTGCGGTCTCGCTGGTCGGGGACAACTTCGCTCTTCTCTCCGGTCGACGCTCGGTGGGCATCCAGGCAGCGCGATTGCGCTGCCGACAGTGCTGTCGCTGCGGAGTGTGACGGTACAACCCGCCCCCGTGTCAAACGGCAAAAGCCCGCAACGGCCACTCGAACGGTAACCCGACTTCCGCCTTTCCTGCCGCCCGGCCCGCTCGGTCCGCCGTGCGCAGGGCCACTGCCTGCGGGTTTCGGAAGCGCTCAGGCCGCCCTGCGGGTGCCGGGAGCGAGGCCCCGGCGGCCCGGGCGTGTTCCTGGGCCTGCCCTGGGCGGCACGGGGGTCACGACGGGCTCGGACGCGAGTTCGAGCGCGCCCTCGGTCTCGGCGCCGGGCATGACTTCGGCCACGGCTTCGGACGCGGGTTCCCATACGAATTCCGCTACGGGTTCAGACCAGGGTTCGGATCCCGGTTCGGACCGGGTTCGGATCCCAGCTCGGATCCGGGTTCAGACGCGTGTGAGGCACCACACCCCGAGGACGAGAAAAACTACGCCGAACACAGTGGCCAGTGCGGTGGAGACGAGGGGGCTCACCCCGTGCGCCACCGGCGCACGTCGCAGCGTGCGCGCCCCCGTCCACAGCAGCAGTGCGGCACCGAACAGCGCGAATACCGTTCCGGCGAAAACCGCAGGTCCGCTCTCCATACCCGTACGCCTCTCCGTCCCCCGACGCGGGCCGGGGCGGGTGCCCGGGTCACGCCGCGCGGTACGACTCCGTGTCACGCCGTTTCGGGGGAGGTTCGCACCGCAGAACGTCCCCGGCGCAAACCCCGGGTGAACAGCAGGGCCCCACCGCCCCGGCGCGTCCCGCCCGCACTCCCGCCCTCACACCACGTCGAAGGTCGCCCACCGCCTGCTGCCGCGTTCGGACACCGTCAGGAGCAGCCACATCGAGCAGCGCGTACCCCACCACTGTCACGAGATCGGCCGCGTGGGTCATCGGCAGTACGTTCCCCGACGGCACCCATCCGACATCCGATGGGGCAGGTTCCCGCGCGGGACGTTCGCGCCGGTCCGCAGTAGCAGCAGGAGCCGTGGCAGTGGCGGTGGCAGTGGCAGCACAGAACTCGCCACGTTCGAGATCAGGAACACATCACGGAAGCGCGGCCCGAGCGCCCCAGCGCGAGGCCGACGGCGGAGCCCCCACTTCAGCGGGGAGCAGTTCCGCGGCCAGTCCGGGCAGAGCATCAACCGGAATCCGCAGACCGAGCAGCAGGCAGGCCGCGGACAGCATGAAGACGCTGATGACGAGGCCGTTCAGTACATATGACGGAGCGCGGCCGGACCAGAGCGGAACCCGGTTCCGCCAGGGTGGCACGGAAGGTCTCCAACTCCGCCTCGTCCGGCGCGCATCACCCATGGCGCACAGGGCGGTGAGGGGGTTCGGTACGACATCGCGAGTCGCAGACCGCAGAAGGCGCTCCACAGCGGGCTGACCGCGGTCCGCGTCGCGCCGAGCGACGGCTCGTCCGGTTGGATGCCGATCATCCAACCTCCCGGTCCGCCGGGGGCAACGGCTCCAGGAAGCCCTCCTCGACCAGCAGCCGGATGGCCTGAGGCGTGCGGTCGCGCAGCAGCACCGGATCCTCGTTCATCAACTGGGCGATGGCGTCGAGAATCCGTCCCGCGGGCAGCGAGCCGTCGCACACGCCCGCGAAACCGGCGCCGACCGCGTCGACCTTCGTCGCACGTCGCATACCGCGGTTCTGACGGAGCACCACGTGCTCGGGGTCCTCCGCACCCGGCAGCCCCACCTGCTCCTGCACGACCTCGGCGGCGAGGCTGAAGTGACCGGCGAGGAGTGCTGCGTCGTCCTGGTCTCGCAGATAGTCCTGACGGGCGAAGTGCGCCTCGATGGCAGGGCCGAGCGGCTGCTCCACCGCGTGCGGCCATTCCTCGACCACGATCGAGGCGTCCCCGGCGGCGGCAGCGGCGGACTTCCGCAGCGTGATCCAGCCGAAGCCGACCCCCTTGGTGCCACTGGCCTCGAACTCGTCCAGCCAGGCGTCGTACCGCGCGGCGTACTGCGCGGGGTCCGTACGGTGATCGCCGCTGTCACGCAGCCACAGCTCCGCGTACTGCGTGACGTCCTGCACCTCGCGCTGCACGATCCAGGCGTCACAGCCGCGCGGCACCCAGGAACGCAGCCGGTCCTGCCACTCCTCGTCCCCGGTGTGCTGCCAGTTGGCCAGGAAGTGGGCGTATCCGCCGTCGTTGAGCCGGTCGCCGGTCTGCTGCACCAGCGTCCGGCACAGGTCGTCGCCCGCCATGCCGCCGTCGCGGTAGGTGAGGCGGGCGCCGGGCGAGATGACGAAGGGCGGGTTGGAGACGATCAGGTCGTACGTCTCGTCGGCGACGGGCTCGTAGAGGGAACCTTCGCGCAGATCGGCCGGGGCGGCGCCGGACAGGGCCAGGGTGAGCCGGGTGAAGTCGAGGGCGCGCGGGTTGAGGTCGGTGGCGGTGACCCGGGTGGCGTGCTGCGAGGCGTGCAGCGCCTGGATGCCGGAGCCCGTACCGATGTCGAGGGCGGAGCCGACGGGCCGTCGGACGGTGATCCCGGCGAGAGTGGTGGACGCACCGCCGATGCCGAGGACGACGCCCTCCTCGCGCGAACCGATTCCGCCCGCCCCGCCGACGGCGCAGCCCAGGTCGGAGACGATGAACCAGTCCTGGCCGTCCGGACCGCTGTACGGCCGCACATCGACGGAGGCGCGCACCTCGCCGTCCGACTCGGTCAGCCAGCCGTCCGCCACGCATTCCGGCAGCGGCAGCACGGCGGCCACCCGCCCCGCCGGAACCGGACTCTGGAGCAGGAAGAGGCGCACCAGCGCGTCGAGCGGCGCGTCACCGCGGGTGGCACGCAGCGCGGGAACGGTCTCGCTGCGGGCCAGCGCGGCGTAGGCGGGCGCGCCGAGCAGGTCGAGGAGTCCGTCGGCGGTGAAGGCGGCGGCGAGCAGGGCTTCGCGGAGCCGGGTCGCATGGTCGGGTGCGGGAAGGCTGGTCTTACTCACAGGACCCATTGTGGCTGCTCCCACTGACAACGGCAGCGGCCCGCCGGCCCATCGGGGGCCGCCGGGCCGGTCGTACGCCCGCCGGTTCACGGTCGTACAGCTGCTCGTTCGGGGTGTTTCGGCGTGTTCCGGGGTGTGCGGCCGCGGCGCGGGTTCTCGCGGTTACGACTTCTCGCTGGGCGAGGCGGAGGAAGAAGCCTCCTTCGGGTCCGCCTTCGAGTCGTCCGAGGGCGAGGCCGACTTCGAGGAGCCGGCCGACGGCGATGCCGAGGCCGTCGGCTTCTGGCAGCCCTCCTGCTTGGCCATCGCGTTGCCGACGTCGCCGGACTGGAGCTTCTTCAGCGCCTGGTCACCGTTGGTGCTGATCTTGTTCAGCTGGTCCGCGATGCCCTTGAGACCGTCGGCGAACTTCGCCTGGTCCTTGGTGTTGAGGTCATCGACCTTCTTCTGCAGATCCGCGTACGCCACGGAGGAGGCGTTGAGCTCCTTCACGGCCTCCTTCTGCGTGGTCTCGCCGTCGTCGACCGGCGGCGGGCCCGCCGAGTCGACGGCCGAGCCGAGCGCCTTGTAGGCCTGGGAGATCTGCTTGAACGCGGCCGAGTCGGTCTTCTGCACGTCGACGGGCTTGCTGTTGTCGGCCGTCTGCTGCTGGATGGAGGCGTTGGCGTTCGCGATCTTCTGCAGCTGGGGCTGGACCTGGTCACAGACCTTCTTGGCCCAGTCGTTCACCTTGTTGTCGCTGTCGTCGCTGCAGCCGGACAGCGTAAGTACCAGTACCGCACCGCCGGACAGCGCGGCCGCAAGCTTCTTGTTCACCGGATCGGTCCCTTCCAAGGCTCTCGGCCCCGGAACTTACACGCCGAGCGCCCTCCATCCGGGTGCCGGGCATCCGATGAGTGACCTTTTGCAGCCATTTGCACCAAGCGAAATGAGGGAGATACAACTCACCCGCCCGGCCCCGACGCACGGGAACACCTGAACGAACATGCACTCGTCCGGACAGGCCGACGGGCGGACGCCGCATCAGAGAGCAGCGCCCGCCCGCACATTGGACCCGCCGCCTAACGGACGCGGCCTCCTTCCGGCGACCGGCTCACTGAACTGCTGCCGGGTCGGCCGGACGGGCGGAACCGCCCCCGTCCTCGCCCCCGGAGCCGCCCTCGTCCCCCACGGCGATCCCTCGCCGCTTGGAGACGTAGACCGCGCCGATGATGACCACGACCGCGAGCACGGCCACCAGCGCGCGCACCCATGGGTTCGCGTCATCGCCGTAGCTGAACTGCACCACGGCGGGCGCGATGAGCAGCGCTACCAGGTTCATCACCTTGAGCAGCGGGTTGATCGCCGGCCCGGCCGTGTCCTTGAACGGATCGCCCACCGTGTCACCGATGACGGTCGCGGCATGGGCGTCGCTCCCCTTGCCGCCGTAATGACCGTCCTCGACGAGCTTCTTGGCGTTGTCCCAGGCGCCACCGGAGTTGGCGAGGAAGACCGCCATCAGCGTCCCGGTGCCGATCGCCCCGGCAAGGTAGGAGCCGAGCGCCCCGACCCCGAAGCTGAAGCCGACCGCGATCGGCGCCAGCACCGCCAGCAAACCGGGCGTGGCCAGCTCGCGCAGCGCGTCCTTGGTGCAGATATCGACGACGCGCCCGTACTCCGGCTTCTCGCTGTAATCCATGATTCCGGGGTGCTCGCGGAACTGCCGCCGCACCTCGTAGACCACGGATCCGGCGGACCTGGACACCGCGTTGATGGCCAGGCCGGAGAAGAGGAAGACGACCGCGGCACCGAGGATCAGACCCACCAGGTTGTTGGGCTGCGAGATGTCCAGGCTCAGCCCCATCTCCCCGGCCGAGGCACCGACGTCGTCGACCGCGGTGGCGATCGCGTCACGGTAGGAGCCGAAGAGCGCCGCCGCCGCCAGGACGGCGGTGGCGATGGCGATGCCCTTGGTGATGGCCTTGGTGGTGTTGCCGACGGCGTCCAGGTCCGTGAGGACCTGAGCGCCGGCTCCGGTCACGTCACCGGACATCTCGGCGATGCCCTGGGCGTTGTCGGAGACCGGGCCGAAGGTGTCCATGGCGACGATGACGCCGACGGTGGTGAGCAGCCCGGTGCCGGCCAGCGCCACCGCGAAGAGCGCCAGCATGATCGACGTACCGCCGAGCAGGAACGCCCCGTAGACGCCGAGCCCGATCAGCAGCGCGGTGTAGACGGCCGACTCCAGACCGATGGAGATACCGGCGAGTACGACGGTGGCCGGCCCGGTCAGCGACGACTTGCCGATGTCCCTGACGGGCCGCCGGCTGGTCTCGGTGAAGTATCCCGTCAGTTGCTGGATCAGTGCGGCCAGCACGATGCCGATGGCGACGGCGACCAGGGCGAAGACCCGTGGATCCCCGCCGTGCGAGGTGATGGCGTCGTCGGCGACACCGTCCAGGTCCGCGTACGAGGACGGCAGGTAGACGAAGACCGCCACGGCCACCAGGACGAGTGAGATGACCGCCGAGATGAAGAATCCACGGTTGATGGCTGTCATCCCGCTGCGGTCGCTGCGCCGCGGGGCGACCGCGAAGACGCCGATCATCGCGGTGATCACCCCGATCGCGGGCACGATCAGCGGAAAGGCAAGCCCCGAGTCACCGAAGGCGGCCTTGCCGAGGATGAGCGCGGCGACCAACGTCACGGCGTACGACTCGAAGAGGTCGGCCGCCATGCCCGCGCAGTCCCCGACGTTGTCGCCCACGTTGTCGGCGATGGTGGCGGCATTGCGCGGGTCGTCCTCCGGGATGCCCTGCTCCACCTTGCCGACGAGGTCCGCGCCGACGTCGGCCGCCTTGGTGAAGATGCCGCCGCCGACCCTCATGAACATCGCGATCAGCGCAGCACCGAGCCCGAACCCCTCGAGCACCTTGGGCGCGTCGGCGGCGTAGCCGAGCACCACACAGGAGGCACCGAGGAGTCCGAGACCGACGGTGATCATGCCGACCACACCTCCGGTACGGAATGCGATCTTCGTCGCTCTGTGCGAAACGGCGGTGAGATCCTTTTCCGGTTCGCCTTCCGCCGGAGTCGCCTCTCGCGCCGCGGCGGCCACCCGCACATTGCTCCGTACGGCCAGACGCATCCCGATGTATCCGGTGGCCGCCGAGAAAAGCGCACCCACCAGGAAGAACACCGAACGCCCCGCACGCTGCGACCAGTTGTCGGCCGGAAGCAGGAGAAGCAGGAAGAAGACCACGACGGCGAAGATGCCTACTGTGCGCAACTGCCGGGCCAGATAGGCATTTGCGCCTTCCTGGACCGCAGCTGCGATCTCCTTCATACGATCGGTGCCCTCGCCGGCCGCCAGCACCTGGCGTGCCAGCAACTGGGCGACCAGCAGTGCCGCGACGGCGACGACCGCGATGACGATCACGATGACACGGTTGCCATCGGTGAGTACGGCTGCCGCGAGAGTGGTGGGTGGGTCGGAAAGTGCGGAAAACTGCGTCAGTTCTGCCAGTGGTGTGGTGCCGAACCCCGCCATACGTCCTCCTTGACGCTCAGCGCTCAAGACGTGGACGGATTGTAGGGAGCGGAACACGATCAAAACAGTGCGCGGTAAATGTAATTGACCTTCATCCACCGAACGACAATTGATCACGTTCGCCGACTGGACCGAATGCAGTAATGGGGCAGAAGCATTTTTCGGCAGATCACCGGTCACACAGAAATGAAAAAGGCCCTGCTCAGCAGGGCCAAGAAAAAAAGATCAGGGGCCGTCGGTCGCACCGTCGGGCGGTCGCACCGTCGGGCGGTCGCACCGTCGGGCGGTCGCGCCGCCCCGGGGCTCCGGCCCTCAGGAAGGATCGCCGCACCCTCAGAGAGGTACGGCCCCGCTCCTCAGGGAAGTACGGTCCCGTCCCGTCCCTCAGGGAAGTACGGTCGCCGGCGTCTTCGGCCAGCTCATCCGGATGACCCCACCGGCCGCGCCGGACCTGACTTCCACGTCATCGACCAGTCCGCTGATGACCGCGAGGCCCATCTCGTCCTCACCGTCACCCTCCGGATCGGGTTCCGGCTCATCCGGTCCCACGCCGGGCGTGGCGCCGCGGTGCCCGGACGCGCCGGGTACGGCCCCGTCACTGCCGGGACCCGGCACCTCATCGCCGACCTCGATGGAGAATGCCTTCTCCTCCTCGGTCAGGACGACGGTGACCGGAGCGGTGATGCCATGACTTCGGTGCAGCCCGACCGCGCGGCTGCAGGCCTCTCCCACGGCGAGCCTGACCTCGTCGAGCACTGCCTCGTCGACCCCGGCCCGGCGCGCCACGGCGGCCGCCACGAGGCGAGCCGTTCTGACGTGTTCGGGCTGGGCGCTGAAGCGGAGTTCAACGGTGGCCATGCGATCCCCCTCGAACGTACGTGTGTGCATCCCGAGGGCCGGGCGGGTGGCCCGGCTCTCCTGGCTCTTCTCTCCGGACACCGCCGACCGCCGCACCGCCCCGACATCCGACGGACACCGGTCCGACGAATACTGTCCGGCCAATGTTCCGCCACCGCCGAACGGCTGACGGCTGACGGCTGACGGCTGACGGCTGACGGCTGACGGCTGACCCGATCGCATGAGCGAGCGGGTCGGCAAAATAGATCAGCCGACGGCCGCCGACCGGGTGACGGACTGGTGGCGGTACGGCATGACGGCGGCCCGGCCGATGACGGTCCGGCTGGCGCCGGACGTCGGCCACCGGAATCACCGGCCACCGACGAACCGCCGCCATCACCCCGGCTGTCTTCCTCCGGAGCTGCCGTCGCACCGACCACGGTCGTACCCGCTGCCGCCGGACCGGCCCTGGAGCCGGTCCGACCGCGGGCCGGCCGTCAGTCGGTTGCCGCGACGGCCTCGTCGACCGTCGTGTGAATCGGGAACACCTTGGTCAGCCCGGTGATCCGGAAAATCTTGAGAATGCGTTCCTGGTTGCAGACCAGGCGCAGCGAGCCCTCATGGGCCCGAACGCGCTTCAAGCCGCCCACGAGCACGCCGAGGCCGGTGGAGTCGAGGAAGTCGACGCCTTCCATGTCGACAACCAAGTGGTAGCTGCCGTCATTCACCAACTCGACCAACTGCTCGCGCAGCTTGGGCGCGGTATACACATCAATCTCGCCACCGACCTCGACGACCGTACGGTCGCCACCAGGGCCGGACACATTGCGAGTCGACAAGGACAGGTCCACGGATCCTCCAGCACCTTGCTATCGAGCGGTCGCCCCTCGGTCTCCCCGGCGGAGCCAGGGGACGGATCGCCAGCCGCGATGGCATTCAATCACTTACCGGCTGCCATGCACGACGCCTTGGGACCATTGTCCGCCTCGCCAGTGACACACTCGGTGCCGATGGCCAAGAATCACCGCCCCAGTCGACCGCCCGAGAGCGGGGGCTCCCGCCCCTCTCCGGACCTGGTCCTCGACCGGCTCGCCGCAGGGGCGGGCCGGTCCGCGCGCATCACTCATACGGAGCACTTGCCCCCGCGTACGGGAACCCATGCCATCTGGCCCGATCGCATCCGTCCAGAAGTGGTCGCGGCAATCCAGAAGGCCGGCATCGACCACCCGTGGGCCCATCAGGCGGCCGCGGCCGAGCACGCGCTGGACGGCGAGTCGGTCGTAATCGCCACCGGTACGGCCTCCGGCAAGTCGCTGGCCTACCTCGCCCCGGTCCTCAGCGCCCTCCTGGACGGCTCCGAGGCTCCCAACGGCCGTGGAGCCACCGCCCTCTACCTCGCCCCCACCAAGGCGCTGGCGGCCGATCAGAGACGCTCGGTGAAGGAGCTGGCGACTCCGCTGGGCAACGGGATCCGCCCTGCGGTCTACGACGGCGACACCCCCGTCGAGGAACGCGAATGGGTACGCCAGTACGCCAACTACGTCCTCACCAACCCCGACATGCTGCACCGCGGGATACTTCCGTCCCACCCCCGCTGGTCCTCCTTCCTGCGCGCCCTGCGCTATGTCGTCATCGACGAGTGCCACACCTACCGCGGTGTCTTCGGCTCCCACGTCGCCCAGGTGGTGCGCCGGCTGCGCCGTCTGTGTGCCCGCTACGGCGCCGATCCCGTCTTCCTCCTGGCCTCCGCCACCGCGGCGGAGCCGTCGGCCGCTGCGGGCCGTCTGACCGGCCTCCCGGTCGTCGAGGTCGCCGACGACGCCTCCCCGCGCGGCGAGCTGGTATTCGCCCTGTGGGAGCCGCCCCTGACCGACCTGCACGGCGAGAAGGGCGCCCCCGTACGCCGTACGGCCACGGCGGAGACCGCGGACCTGCTCACCGATCTGACCGTGCAGGGCGTGCGCTCGGTCGCCTTCGTACGCTCCCGGCGGGGCGCCGAGCTCATCTCCGTCATCGCCAAGGAACGCCTCGCGGAGGTCGACCGCTCCCTGCCCGCCCGCGTCGCCGCCTACCGCGGGGGGTATCTACCCGAGGAACGGCGTGCCCTGGAGCGCGCCCTGCACTCCGGCCAACTACTCGGCCTGGCTGCCACGACCGCCCTCGAACTCGGCATCGACGTCTCCGGCCTGGACGCCGTCGTCATAGCCGGCTACCCCGGGACACGTGCCTCGCTGTGGCAGCAGGCCGGCCGCGCGGGGCGGGCGGGCCAGGGTGCCCTCGCCATCCTGGTGGCCCGCGACGACCCGCTGGACACCTTCCTGGTCCACCACCCCGAGGCACTGTTCCAGCAGCCCGTGGAGTCGACCGTCCTCGATCCTGACAACCCGTACGTCCTGGCCCCCCATCTCTGCGCCGCCGCCGCGGAGCTACCGCTCACCGAACCCGATCTGGCACTCTTCGGCCCTGCCACCGCCGAGCTCCTTCCGCAGCTGGAAACCGCCAAGCTGCTCCGCAAGCGGCCCTCCGGATGGCACTGGACCCGGCGCGAACGGGCCGCCGACCTCACCGACATCCGGGGCGAGGGCGGCCGCCCCGTCCAGATCGTCGAGGAGGGGACCGGCCGGCTGCTGGGCACCGTCGACGAGGCCGCCGCACACACCGCCGTCCACGAGGGCGCGGTCCACCTCCATCAGGGCCGCACCTACCTGGTCCGGAAACTGGACCTCGACGACTCCGCGGCCCTGGTGGAGGAAGCCAGTCCGCCGTATTCGACGACCGCACGCGACACCACCGCCATCGCCGTCCTGGAGACCGACACCGAGATCCCGTGGGGTGACGGCCGCCTCTGCTACGGCTCCGTGGAGGTCACCAACCAGGTCGTCTCCTTCCTGCGTCGCAAACTGATCACCGGCGAGGTCCTCGGCGAGACCAAACTGGACCTCCCGCCCCGCACCTTGCGCACCCGTGCCGTGTGGTGGACGGTCACCCAGGACCAGCTCGACAACGCCCGGATCAATCCGGAGATCCTGGGCGGCGCACTGCACGCGGCCGAGCACGCGTCGATCGGGATGCTGCCGCTCTTCGCCACCTGCGACCGCTGGGACATCGGCGGCGTTTCCGTGCCGCTGCATCCGGACACCCTGCTGCCGACGGTCTTCGTGTACGACGGTCACCCCGGCGGCGCCGGATTCGCCGAACGCGCCTTCCACACCGCGCGCGACTGGCTGACCGCCACCCGCCAGGCCATCGCGTCCTGCGAGTGCGACGCGGGCTGCCCGTCCTGTATCCAGTCCCCGAAGTGCGGCAACGGCAATGACCCGCTGCACAAACGCGGCGCCGTGCGGCTGCTCACGGAACTCCTCCGGTCCGCACCGCCGGAACCGCAGCAGCAGCCCGAGCCGGAGCCGGAGCCATTGAAGCCGTCGTGACAGGAGTGGTGGCCGCCGGTCCAGTCACGACGGGGGCGGTGGCCGCCGGCCCAGTCTCGACAGGGGCGGTGGCCGCCGGTCCGGCGCGGGACCTGACCTCGGGCGCGTACGGTCCGAGCCGCACCCGGGCCGCCACATCGGCGATCTCCCCCTGCACGGCGCACCGCACCACTTCCGCGCCCTGGGCACCGGCAACCTCCCGTGCGGCCCGGCAGGCGACGGCCGCGCCCTCCAGGGCCCGGTCGGCCGCTGCCAGTGCCGCCAGATCGGCCGCGCCTCCGGCCCGGTGCCGCGCCACCACCACCTGGCCGAGCGCCAGGATCACCGCGAACACCGTGCACAGCGTCGCTGTGGTCACCGCAGCCCACACGGTGGCCAGGCCCCGGTCCCGGCGCTCACGGCGCTCACGGCGTCCCAGGAGCCCCCGCAGCCACTGGCCCGACGCCGGCGACCGACGGTCCGGCGCCCGCCGACCGGGCCGCATCACGACGCCGCCCCTGCCATGTCCTCGGCCGACGCCACAGCCTCCGCCCTCAGCGTGACGGCCAGCGGGCCTAGGCCCGGGGTCGGTGCGGTCACGCTGACGCGCCACAGCTCCCCGGTCCGTTCAACCTCGATCCCCGCGCGGCCGGGCGCCGCCGAGAGCGCGGCCTCCCGCACCTGCGCCTCCGGTTCCGAGCGAGCGGCCGCCCGGGCCCCGGCCCGTGCCGCGTCGACGCAGCGGATCTGGGCCGAGGCTGCCATCAGGGCCCACAGCAGGGCGAGGGCGAACACCGCCAGCACCGGAATCGCCATGGCGGCCTCCGCCGTCACCGCACCCCGGTCGCACCACCGCCCCTCTGCCCGCCCCTTCCCGGACCCCGTCGCCACGGCCCGCCTCTTCCCGGGCCTCGCAGCCGCTACCGAGTCGCTCTCGCAGCCGCAGTCACAGCCGCGCTCAGAACTTCGCATCGAGAGCGCCCTTCAGCAGCGATTGCAACTGCGCCATGACCGGCGCACTGGTGACCACCTTGTAAAGCACCGCGGCGAAGGCACAGGCGGCGATCGTTCCCACCGCGTATTCGGATGTCGTCATTCCGCCGTCCCCGCGAACCCCGCGCACCCTCCGCGTCAGACTCTGCGCCCAATTCATAACTTTCTGCATCATTTCAGACCCCCGTGCGATGTATTTCTACCGAAAATGACCCATCGAGCTGATTGACCTCTTCACGGCGTCAGGGACTCAGCAATCCCTTCGCCAGACCGATCACCACAGGCGCCACCCCCACCGTGAGAAACGCGGGAAGGAAGCAGAGCCCGACTGGTGCGGTGATCATCACGGCCGCCCGCTGTGCCCGCGCCACGGCCGCGCTCGACCGCTCGGCCCGCATCGCCGCGGCCAGCCTCGACACCGGCTCCGCCGCCGGAGCGCCGGTCGCACCCGCCCGGTCCAGGCACCTGGCCAGGGCGTCAGCTCCCGGTATCGCGCCGAACCTCCCCCAGGCGACTGCGGGTTCTCCACCGAGCCGGATCTCCGCGGCTGTTCGCGCCAGTTGCTCACCGACCGGGCCGCCGAGCGACTCCCCCACCGCCTCTGCCGCCTCCCGCGGGCCGGCCCCGACCGAGATGCAGGCGGCCAACAAGTCTGCAGCCAGGGGAAGCTGACGTGCGGCCTCCGCCGCCTCCGCAGCTTCGTGGGCCGCCAGGTGCGGCTTCTCCCCAAGCCGGGACCGCTGCCAACGCCATGCGCCGTACCCCGCCGCCAACCCGACCGCCCACCCCGGCAGGCCGCCCACCAGAATCCACCCCGCGGGCACGACACAGAGCGCCGCTGCCCACTGCCTGGCCGGGGCAGCGGGCACCCGACGGCCCAGCCGCATCAGGACCCGGCCGCCCCATCCGGTGCGGCCGTCTCCACTGGCGCGGCCGGCCGGACGCACCGGCGTCCGCGCATCCACCCCAAGGATCTCCCCGCCGCGGCGGCGTACCAGCTGCCCCGCCCTTCGGTGGGCCATCACGAACGCCAACTGGGTGCACGCGCCCGCCACCGAACCAATCGCCCCCAGCCTGTGGACCACTTCACCGGCCCCCGCACTCATACCGCTTCTCCCGCCCGGACGATCCGGCCGGCCCAGAGCAGACCGGCCGCCTCCAGCAAGCAGCCCATCACCAGGCAGACCAGCCCGGCCGGACTGTGCAGCAGAACTCTCAGCGGGTCCGCCCCGAGCGCCGCGCCAAGCCCCGTGCCCAGCACCGGCAACACCGCCAGCACCGCGACCGTCGACCACGCTCCGGCCAGTTGTGCCCGCAGTTCCTCCCGTCGGCGCCGCTCGGCCCGTAACGCGCCCTCCAGCCGGTCCAGGCCGGCCGCGAGACCGGCGCCGCCGTCCACCGCCACCCGCCAGCAGGCGGCCAACCCGGCGAGTCCCTCGAGGCCTGGTTCACCCGCCGCCTGGCCCAGCGCTCCCGGGACGTCGCCCCCGAACCGCGCCGCAGCCGACACACCGGCCTCGGCAGCACCCATCACCCCCGTTCCCCGCACCGCGACAAGGAGCGCCTGTCCCGGCTCTCGGCCGGCCCTCAGCTCGCCCACCACCGCACCGCACAGGTCCACCACCCCGTCGGCCCTGCGCTCACGGTCCTTGCGTGATTCCCTTCTCCGCAGCCACCGCCGCACCAGCGGCACCGCGGCAACCCCCGCGATCACCGGCAGCACGGATTCGCCCAGAACCGCCAGCACCAGTGCCACCGGCAGACACAGCCACTCCCGCCGCTCCCTCAGCCACCCCCGGAGCACTCTCAGGCTGCTCTCCCACCACTCCCGGTGGGGCGACTCCGCGTTCCCGTCGACGAACAACGCCCTTGCGCGCCCGCGCCCTTGGCCCCGTCCGGCCACCGCCAGCCAGGTTGCCGCCCCCGCGCACAGCGCCGCGGCGTGCACCGCATCCGGCATCCCCACCTGCGCACCGCCGCTCACAGCTCACCCCCGATCAGCGACCGCAGCCGCTCCCAGCCGCGCTCCCGCTCGAATCCGGCCGTGCTCCACCGCAGTGCCGGTACCGTCACCACCAGCCCCGCCGGATCCCGCTCCAGCACCTGGATTTCGGCAATCCGCCGCAGACCGGCCCGGTCCCGTACGAGATGGACCACCACCGACAACGCCGCCGCCAACTGGCTGTGCAACGCCGCCCGGTCCAGCCCCGCAGCGGTCCCCAACGCCTCCAGCCGGGCCGGTACATGCTCGGCCGCGTTGGCGTGGACAGTGCCCGAGCCACCTTCATGTCCCGTGTTCAGAGCGGCCAGCAGCTCCGTGACTTCGGCGCCCCGCACCTCCCCGACCACCAGCCGGTCGGGCCGCATGCGCAGGGCCTGCCGCACCAGGTCCCGGAGCGTCACCCGCCCGGCACCCTCCTGGTTGGCGGGGCGCGACTCCAGCCGGACCACGTGGGGATGGTCGGGGCGCAGCTCAGCCGAGTCCTCGGCGAGCACGATCCGTTCGCGGTCCCCCACCACGCCGAGGAGGCTGGCGAGCAGCGTCGTCTTCCCCGCCCCCGTTCCTCCGCTGATGAGGTAGGAAACCCGGGCCCGCACCAGCGCCCTCAACACCTGGTCACCACCCGGCGGTACGGTCCCGGCCGCAACCAGCTCGCCCAGCGAGAATGCTCTGGGCCGGACCACGCGTAGCGACAGACAGGTCGATCCGACCGACACGGGCGGCAGCACCGCATGCATCCGGGTGCCGTCCGGAAGCCGAGCGTCCACCCAGGGCCTGGCATCGTCGAGCCGGCGTCCCGCCACAGCCGCGAGCCGTTGCGCGAGCCTGCGCACCGCAGCCGCGTCGGCGAAGGCGACTCCGGTGAGTTCGAGTCCACAGCCCCGGTCCACCCACACGCGGTCGGGTGCGGAGACCAGGACGTCGGTGACCGCGGGATCAGCGAGGAGCGGCTCCAGTACCCCGGTCCCGATCAGCTCTCCGCGCAACTCGTCGGCAACGCCCAGTACTTCCGCGTCGCCGAGCAGCCGCCCCTGCGCCCGCAGCGCGGCCGCCACACCTGCCGGGGTCGGGGCGGCTCCGCTCTGCGCCAGCCGCTGCCGCACGGCGTCGAGCAGCGCCTCGGTCATGAGGGGCCCCCGACGGACGCTCCTCCTGTGCCCTCACTGGCGAAGGCCCGTTCCCAGAAGGCCGAGCAGAACCTGGCAAGCGGGCCGCGGGCACTGCCGCCGGGCGGTTCACCCATGTCCTGCTCAGCCAGCAACCCGGGTTCCAGTGGGAGTTCACCAGCCAGCGGAAGGCCCATGGCGTGGGCTACCCACTGCTCGTCGAGGCCTGACGCGTAAGGCCCGCGCGCCACCACCCGGATGTCGTCGAGCACCATCCCGGCCATCGACGCCACGCGTTTCGCCGCCGCGACCGCCCGCAGTTCGCCCGGCACCACCACTAGCCCGAGGTCCAGTTGTGCGAGTGCCTCGGCCACCGCCTCGTCGACCCGGCGCGGCAGGTCCACGACCACCACCCCACCGAGCCTGCGCGCGGCGGCCAGCACCGCCTGCATGGCCGGAGCCGGGATGACCACCCAGTCGTCCCGGCCCCAGCTGAGCACCCGAAGGCCGTGCAGCGCGGGCAGCGACTCCTCCAGGGCACCGCCACCGACCCGCCCCTTCGAATGGGCGAAATCAGGCCACCGCATACCCTCGGCCCGTTCGCCCCCGAGCAACACATCGATGCCGCCGCCGAGCGGGTCCCCGTCGATCAACATGGTCCGGCGCCCAGTCCTCGCCGCTGTCACCGCGAGCGCGCATGCCAGTGTGGAAGCACCGGCACCGCCCCGGCCGCCGATCACCCCGACGGTCAGCGCCGGCCTGCCGACGCCTTCCGCCGCGTTGGCGATCTGATCGACGAGCCAGGTCTCCGAACCGGGCAGCCGCAGCACGTACTCCGCCCCGATCTCCACGGCCTGGCGCCATACGTCGGGCGTGTCCTGATCGCGCCCGACAAGCATCACGCCCCGCCTGCGCGCCACACCGCGGCATCGCGCTGCCGCGTCGTCCCCGACGAGGACCATGGGAGCCCGCTCCCAGCCCCCTCGCCGGTCCGGCACTGAGTGATGAACCTCCGGCTCCGCTCCGGCGGCGGCGCACAGCCGCAGCAGATCGTCGAGCAGATCCACATCCTCGGTCACGATCAACGGTCCGCCCCGCCGCGCTCCGACCGCCGGCAATCCGTCCCGTGCACTGGATTCAGCCACGATCCCAGCCCCCTTCTTCGCACACCTTCACCACGGCTCGCGGTGATCTCGGAGCGTTCCGAGAACGGTGATTCCGCAGCCCGTGGACTTCACGGGTGGAATCACCGTGCAGCGCTTCAGGAAATCGTGTGGATCTTGCTCAAAAACTGTGGACAACTCCACCGTTGTGAATAACTCCGTCACTCAAACCGGGGACTTCCGGAGAGCAGCCCTTCCATCACACACCGTGACGGTGCAAGGTGGTGTGAGTCCACACAGACGGGGGCCACCACGGCCGAGAAGGAGGAGAAATGCGTGATTCCGAGCGACAGAAATGCGTCCGGACATGCGACGACCCCCGCCGGGGGGGAGAGCGGGGGTCGTCCCCACGGCCGACTCGGGGGGGGAGGAGTCGGACCGGGTTAGCACGGTCGCGAACGATCCGTGACTTCCATGGTGTACCCGAGAGCCTTCTCAGGCAAACCCACGCGCCGGAGTTTACGCCGAATGGTGGGCCCCTATGCTCTGCCTTGTGGAAAACTGCTTCTTGCCGCGTACAGCAGCCTTCTTTGACCTGGACAAGACGGTCATTGCGAAGTCTTCGACTCTGACCTTCAGCAAGTCCTTCTACCAAGGCGGGCTGATCAACCGCCGTGCCGTACTGCGCACTGCGTACGCACAGTTCGTGTTCCTTGCCGGAGGTGCGGATCACGACCAGATGGAGCGGATGCGCGAGTATCTCTCAGCGCTCTGCAAAGGCTGGAACGTCCAGCAGGTGAAGGAAATTGTCGCCGAGACCCTGCACGATCTGATCGACCCGATCATCTATGACGAAGCGGCGACGCTCATCGAGGAACATCACACCGCCGGACGCGATGTGGTCATCGTCTCGACGTCCGGAGCCGAGGTCGTCGAACCGATCGGCGAGCTGCTCGGCGCCGACCGTGTCGTCGCCACACGCATGGTCGTCGGCGACGACGGCTGCTTCACCGGAGAGGTCGAGTACTACGCGTACGGCCCGACGAAGGCGGAGGCCATCAAGGCGCTGGCCGTGTCCGAGGGCTACGACCTCGAACGCTGCTACGCCTACAGCGATTCGGCCACCGATGTGCCGATGCTGGAATCCGTCGGCCATCCGCACGCGGTCAACCCGGACCGCGCCCTGCGCCGCGAGGCAACCCTCCGGGAGTGGCCGATTCTCGTCTTCGACCGCCCGGTCCGGCTCAAGCAGCGACTGCCGGCCTTCCCGCCGCGTCCGGCACTCTTGGCCGCGGCGGCGGTGGGCGCAGCCGCCCTCACGGCCGGAATCGTCTGGTACAGCGCCCGCCGGCGTACAGCTGCGGCATCCGTGTGACACGGACCATCGACGAGCTCGGCTGCGGGACCCGGATTCCCGCCTGCCCACTCCGGCAGACCGGCCCGCACGCCACCCGGATTCCCCGGCCCCGCCCATCGAGCGGCCTCGCCGCGCGCGAAATTTCCTCATGCCCAATTGAACCAACTCGTCCGTAATTGAACACAAAAGTAAAGAAGTACCGCCAGCACTACCGCTCACCCGGCCCCTGGAGTACAAAGGATTCAACGGCCCGCGAGACCAAGGACATCCGTGAGGATGACCTGTTAACGCAGAGAAGGCCCCACGGACCGCGCATGAAAGCCGAGCACCCACGCGACGTCGACCCGTCGATTACGGGCCAGCCGCACCAGGAACGGGCGAAGTACCCGACCTGATGGGCATATATCGAGGACGCTTGGTAACTGGGCGGACATGCCAGCGGCGGTACCGGAGTCGGTACCGCCGCATCATTTTCCGTCCTTTTCGTCTCTTCGCCTGACGCTCCCGCTCGCTTCAGCCACCCGGAATCCCAGGCCTTCCGCCCCGTACGGACCGGCACAGACGGCTCGACCCGTGCCGCATGGCTCGTTAAGCGGCGCCACGCTGGAGCGCCTCGCACACCGCGGTCGATTCCCTGACACCGAGCTCCGTCGCACGCCCGCAGTGGGTGATCCAGGCCGCCATGCCCTCCGGTGTTCCCGACAGATACCCCTCGAAGGCCGCTACGTACGCCGCACGCCCCTGCTCGGCATGGCCGACCTCCGCCGGGCAGATCGATTTCGGATCCAGCCCGCTCCCGATCAGCACGATCCGCTCGGCGGTCCGCGCGACCAGGCCGTTGTACGAACCGAACGGACGCAGGGCCAGAAGCTCGCCGTGTACGACCGCGGCCGTCACGAGGGCGGGCGCCTCACTCCCCGAAAGAATGAGCCCGCTGAGCCCCTCCAAGCGCCCCGCCACCTCGTCGGCGTCCGGCAGCGGCGACTCGATCAGCGGCTCGTCCACCGGTTCACCCGCCAGCCGGGGGCGACCGACGGCGTCCTCGGGCGCCGCGCCACCGGCCGCCACCAGGTGAAGCCGCGCCAGGACCCGCAAGGGCGACTGCCGCCAGATGGAGAGCAGTTGGCCTGCTTCGGCGGTCAGCCGCAGTGCCGCACCGACCACCCGCGCCTCACTGTCCCCGGTGAAGTCCGTGCGCCGGCGCACCTCCTCCAGATTCCAGTCGGCACCTGAGAGTGCAGCCGACCCGCGGGCACCCCTCAGGGCGGCCTCCGCGGTGACCTCGTTGCTGCGGCGCCGCATGACACGGTGCCCATAGACGCGGTCGACAGCCTTGCGCACGGAGTCCACCGCATCCGTCACGCCCGACAGGGTGCCGAGGGTGGCGAGCGGGTCCGAGGAAGTCGTACTCATAAGTAGCGAGGCTACGCGCCCGCCGCGCAGCTACCGCCCCCGAGTGGCCTTCTTCACGAAGTTCGACAACGTAAAGCAGTCGAGCGACTACCCTAGGTGAACATGAAGATCGCTTTCGTAGGGAAGGGCGGCAGCGGCAAGACCACGCTGTCCTCGCTCTTCATCCGCCACCTTGCCGCCAATGAGGCCCACGTCGTCGCGGTGGACGCCGACATCAACCAGCACCTCGGGGCCGCGCTCGGCCTCGACGAGGAGGAGGCCGCGGCGCTGCCCGCCATGGGAGCGCACCTGCCTCTGATCAAGGAGTATCTGCGCGGCAGCAATCCCCGCATCGCCTCGGCCGAGACGATGATCAAGACGACGCCGCCCGGCGAGGGCTCGCGACTGCTCCGCGTCCGCGAGGAAAACCCGATCTACGACGCCTGCGCCCGCAGGGTCGGGCTCGACGACGGGGACATCAGGCTGATGGCCACCGGGCCGTTCACCGAGTCGGACCTGGGGGTGGCCTGCTACCACTCCAAAGTCGGCGCGGTCGAGCTCTGCCTCAACCATCTCGTCGACGGGCCCGAGGAGTACGTCGTGGTCGACATGACCGCCGGCTCGGACTCCTTCGCCTCGGGGATGTTCACCCGCTTCGACATGACGTTCCTGGTCGCGGAGCCGACCCGAAAGGGAGTCTCGGTCTACCGCCAGTACAAGGAGTACGCGAGGGACTTCGGGGTCGAGTTGAAAGTCGTCGGCAACAAGGTGCAGGGCGAGGACGACCTGGAGTTCCTGCGCGCCGAGGTCGGCGACGACCTGCTGGTCACCGTCGGCCACTCCGACTGGGTGCGGGCCATGGAGAAGGGCCGCCCCGCCCGCTTCGAGCTGCTGGAAGCTGACAACCGGATGGCCCTGCAGGCCCTGCAGAACGCCGCGGAGGACTCGTACGAGCAGCGCGACTGGGAGCGCTACACGCGGCAGATGGTGCACTTCCATCTGAAGAACGCGGAGAGCTGGGGCAACGAGAAGACCGGGGCCGACCTGGCCGCCCAGGTCGACCCGGCCTTCGTGCTCGACGAACGCAGCGCCCGGGCCGAGGCGGCCCAGCCGGCGTGAGCGGCGGTGCCCGGACCGCGTCCGGTCCGGGCACCCCGTCCCGGCAGCTCGGCCGGACCGTAACCCCTACTTGTCGTCGGCGGCCTTTCCGGCCGAACCTGCAGGAACCTTCGCGGCGGCCTGCCCGGGCTCCTGCTCCTTGCCCTTCTCCTTGCCCTTCTCCTTGCCCGGGCTCGCGGCCCCGCCGAGGAAGTCCGTCCAGCTCTTCCGAGGCGGCGCCTCGCCGACCTTCAGCGTGCCGAGCTTCGCGAGCGTCGCGGGATCCTGTGCGTCCAGCCAGTCCGCCAGCTGCTTGAAGGAGACGCAGCGCACGCCCTCCTTCGTGCAGACCTTCTTGATCGTCTCCTCGATGGCACGCATGTACGTGCCGCCGTTCCAGGACTCGAAGTGGTTGCCGACGATCAGCGGGGCCCGGTTCCCGTCGTAGGAACGGTCGAAGGCATTGAGCAGGCCGTCCCGCATCTGGTTGCCCCAGTACTCGTGCTGGTCCGGGTCACCCTGCGTCGTACCGGACTGGTTGAACATGAAGTTGTAGTCCATCGAAAGGGTCTCGAATTCGCGGCCCGGCACCGGGACGAGCTGCATCGAGAGGTCCCACATGCCGTTCTTCTTCTTCGGCCAGACCTGATCGTTCACACCGCTGGAGTCGTAGCGGAAGCCCATCGAGCGTGCTGCCGCCACCAGGTTCTTCTGCCCTTCCAGGCAGGGGGTGCGGCCGCCGATGAGTTCCTTGTCGTAGTCGAAGGGCAGCGGCTTCAGGCCCTTGAGCTCCGGGTCGTTGGACTTCCAGCCCTTCACGAAGGACTTCGCCTGGCTGATCTCGCTCTTCCACTCGTCGACGGACCAGGTACCGACGCCGCCGTCCTTGCCGCAGAAGTGGCCGTTGAAGTGGGTGCCGATCTCGTTGCCGTCCAGCCAGGCACCGCGGACCTGGGTGAGGGTGTCCCGGATGCCCTTGGTGTCGTTGAAGCCGATGTCGGAGCTTCCTGCGTTGTGCTTGGGCGGGTCGTAGAGCTTCCGCTTCGCCTCCGGAAGGAGGTACACGCCGCTCAGGAAGTACGACATCTGCGCGTTGTACTTCTTGCCTACATCCCGGAAGTGCGAGAAGAGTTTCTGGCTGTCCTCACCAGCGCCGTCCCATGAGAACACCACGAACTGCGGCGGCTTCTGACCGGGCAACAGCCTCTTCACAGCCGGCTGCTTCGGCTGGAGACCCGTGAAGGACGTCGAACCGTCGCCGATGAGCCGGAACACGCTCTTGGGGGCCTCACCCGCGGCCTTCTTCTTCGCCCCGGCGGCACCATTCGCGGCACTGGGCCCGGAGGTGGCCGAGCCGGAACCGGACCCGGAGCAGCCGGCCATGGCCGCCACCAGCGCGACGGTCATGACGCCCAAGGCGATCCTCTTCGTGGCGGCCATCATCCGCCCACCCTCTTCCTTGCAGGTTCGATTGCGCTGATTCCTTGCAGGTTCGATTGCTCTGAAGTGCCGACGCGGCGCGGTCAAACTCGCACGCACTGCACACAGATCCGAGCGACAGGCCGAATGAAAAGCTGCCTATTCACCGGAATGGGTGATCGGATGGCCCATTTGCCCTCAATCATGGACACAGATCTTTACTCTCCATTACGATCTGTTTACCGAGAGTTGAGATATCCCGCCGCTGCACGCCGTGACCCACGGCCGCGTCCCACATTCCGCGACCGCGCTGCCCCGGAGGAGACGGGAACCATGTCTGCCTGCGTCCCTACTCGTCATGACCACTCATCCCGCAGTTCGCGACCTCCCCGTTCATCGGGGGTCAAGCGACCTCACAGCCCGCCACCGCCGCATCGCGGCGGACGATTCCGTATCGCGGGCGCCGACCTGTCCGCATCGATCACCGTCTTCCTTCTCGCCATCCCCATGTCGCTCGGCCTGGCCGTCGCCATGGACGCACCGCTGGAAGCCGGTCTCATCTCCGCCGCCGTCGGTGGCATCGTCGCCGGCCTGCTCGGCGGCACCCCGCTCCAGGTCTCCGGGCCGTCCGCGGGACTGACCGTGGTGACCGCCGAGACGATTCAGATCTACGGCTGGCGCACCACCTGCGCGATTACCATCGGCGCGGGCCTGCTGCAGATCCTTCTGGGTACGCTGCGGGCCGCTCGCAGCGCACTCGCTGTCAGCCCCGCCATCGTGCACGGCACACTCGCCGGAATCGGTGTGGCCATCGCACTCGCTCAGCTGCACATCGTGCTCGGCGGTTCACCGGAGAGCTCAGCCGTTGCCAACGCCCTCACACTTCCGGCCCAGTTGAAAGAAGTGGGCCCTGCGGCGCCACTGATCGGCGGGCTCACCATCGCGATTCTGGTCCTGTGGCCCCGCATTCCGGGGCGGGCCGGCCGAACCATGAGAAGAATTCCGGCGGCCCTGGTCTCCGTGGCCGTCGCCACCGCTGTGGCGGCGTCGGCGGCTCCGTCCATCGCCCGGGTCGATCTGCCGTCCTGGCGCTCGCACGCCCTGCCCGAAATGCCGCAGGGGCCTGTACTCGGCCTGGCCACGGCCGTGTTCACCATGATGCTGGTGGCAAGCCTGGAGTCCCTGCTCGCCGCTGTCGCCGTCGACAAACTCACCGCCGACCGGTCCGGCAAGCGGTCCTCCGGACCGGCCGTCGAGCCGGAGTGCGATCAGCCGGACAGTCGGCCGGCCAAGCGCCCGACCGACAGAGCCGAACCCGACCCGGATCGGCCACCACCGCCCGTCAAACGCTCCGACCTGGACCGGGAGCTACGCGCACAGGGCATCGCCAACGCCGTCTCCGGTCTGCTGGGCGGGCTGGCGGTCTCCGGTGGTGCGGTGCGCAGTTCGGCGAACGTACGGGCCGGGGCGACAAGTCGCGCCTCCACCGTGCTGCATGGCGTCTGGGTGCTCCTCGCCACCGGTCTGCTGGTCACCGCGCTGGAGTGGATCCCGCTGGCCGCCCTCGGCGCGCTCGTGATGGTGGTCGGCATCCAGATGGTGAATTTCGCGCACATCCGTAACGTCCACAGACACCGGGAATTCGTGGTGTACGGGGCGACGATCACCGGGGTCCTGCTCTTCGGCGTCCTCAAGGGTGTGGCCATCGGGATCGCCATGGCCGTCGGCGTCGCCCTGCACCGGCTGGCACGGACCGGAATCACGGTGACCGAGCAGAGCGGACAGCATCTGGTCGTCGTACGCGGACAGTTGACGTTCCTGGCTGTTCCACGGCTCAACCGGACGCTGGGCCAGTTGCCGCAGGACGCGGATGTGGTCGTCGAGTTGGACTGCTTCTTCATCGATCACGCGGCATACGAGATGATCCGGGACTGGAGCAAGGCCCATATCGCCCATGGCGGCCGGGTCGTCTTCGCCGGCAGATCCGGTGGCAGAATCGCCGAGCCCGCCTCCGCTGCGCACTCCTGCTGCCGCCCCTGGACGCCATGGCGCAACCACCACTGCCACGACCGGCCCGAGCACGTACTCGACACCGGCACCCGCACCCGCACCCGCACCCGCACCCGCCACGAACGCCCTGCCACCGCCGCCACCACCACCGAGGCCTCCGCTACTACCCCGGACCCGAGCGCGGCCCCGAGCACGGCCACGAGCGCAGCCACGGTCAAGGGCACGACAACCGGCCCCCCACCGCCCCACCATGGCCCCACTGACCCTGCTGGCTCTGCTGACCCCACTGGCTCTTCTGAGCCCACTGAGCACACTGAGCACACGGATGACGACCGGACACTCCCGGGCGACGCAGCCGACTACACACCGGATCACGCCGCCCCACCGCCACGCGGGACGGGTGGGCACCGGCTGGTCAGCGGTCTCAGCTCCTTCCAGCGCAATACGGCCCCCCTGGTGCGTGAGGAACTGGCGAGGCTGGCCAGAGAGGGGCAGACCCCTTCGCAGCTGTTCATCACCTGCGCGGATTCCCGCCTGGTGACGAGCATGATCACTGCAAGTGGTCCGGGCGACCTCTTCACCGTGCGGAACATCGGCAATCTGGTGCCGCCGCCGGACTCCGAGACGGCTGACGATTCGGTGGGTGCGGCGATCGAGTACGCGGTGGACGTCCTGGGGGTGGAGTCCATCACCGTCTGTGGTCACTCCGGCTGCGGCGCGATGAACGCACTGATCGGCGCCGGGCCCGACACCCCGGAGACCCCTCTGTGGCGCTGGCTGCGACACGGGGTGCCCAGCCTGCAGCGGATGGCGTCCAGAAGCCACGCATGGGCTCGGATCTCCGGCCGGCTGCCCGCCGATGAGGTGGAGCAGCTCTGTCTCACCAATGTGGTGCAGCAGCTGGACCACCTGCGGGCCCATGGATCGGTGGCCCGGCGCCTCGCGGAAGGCACGCTCACACTGCACGGCATGTACTTCCATGTGGCCGAGGCGCAGTCGTATCTGCTGACCGAGGGCATCGGCGCGGGCCACGGCATCGACGAGGTCTTCGACCGGATCGGCCCATCCGTCCCCTTCGAACTCTACGATCCCGAACTCTACGATCCCGGACAACACGATCCGAGTGCCCCGAACGACCCCGTCACCCAGCACGACCCCGTCGGCACCGAGTCCCGCTCCGGGTCGTGCGACCGGGCCAGCCCGCACGACCCGGCCGAGTTGGCGCGTACCGGGGCCTGAACCGGGTACGCCTCGGGTCCGTGAGACCTTGTGGTCCCGCCTCCGTAACGCCGTGCACCCCGCGCCACCGCACGGCACTCGTTGTTCTTCTCCACCCTGCCGCGGAGGCGGGACCGTGCCTCCATACACGAAACACAGGTCTAAACCAATTCCCGGCAGACACTTGTCACCCGGCCTTTGGCCTGATGAGCTATGCCCTGGGACACAACGGACACCCTGGGAATGGGAGATGTCGTGAGCAACGAAAGCCTGGCCAACCTGCTCAAAGAGGAGCGGCGGTTTGTGCCGCCTGCTGATCTGGCCGCGAACGCCAACGTCACCGCCGAGGCGTACGAGCAGGCCGATGCGGACCGGCTGGGCTTCTGGGCCGAGCAGGCCCGCCGCCTGACTTGGGCCTCGGAGCCGACCGAGACGCTCGACTGGAGCAACCCGCCCTTCGCGAAGTGGTTCGCGGACGGCACACTCAACGTCGCCTACAACTGCGTGGACCGCCACGTCGAAGCAGGCAACGGCGACCGCGTCGCCATCCACTTCGAGGGCGAACCCGGCGACAGCCGCGCCATCACCTACGCGGAACTCAAGGACGAAGTCTCCCGCGCAGCCAACGCACTGACCGAACTCGGCGTCGGCAAGGGCGACCGCGTCGCCGTCTACCTCCCGATGATCCCCGAAGCCGCCATCGCCATGCTGGCCTGCGCCCGCATCGGCGCAGCCCACTCGGTGGTCTTCGGTGGTTTCTCCGCCGATGCCATCGCCGCCCGGATCCAGGACGCCGACGCGAAGGTCGTCATCACCTCCGACGGCGGCTACCGGCGCGGGAAGCCCTCCGCGCTCAAGCCCGCCGTCGACGACGCCGTCGCCCGGATCGACAGCGTCGAGCACGTCCTGGTCGTGCGCCGTACCGGACAGGACACCGCCTGGGTCGAGGGCCGCGACGTCTGGTGGCACGAGATCACCGCCCGCCAGTCCACCACCCACACCCCCCAGGCATTCGAGGCCGAGCAGCCGCTGTTCATCCTCTACACCTCCGGCACCACCGGGAAGCCCAAGGGCATCCTGCACACCTCGGGCGGCTACCTCACCCAGGCGGCCTACACCCACCACGCGGTCTTCGACCTCAAACCGGAAACCGACGTCTACTGGTGCACCGCCGACATCGGCTGGGTCACCGGACACTCCTACATCGTCTACGGCCCCCTCGCCAACGGCGCGACCCAGGTCATGTACGAGGGCACCCCCGACACCCCCCACCAGGGACGCTTCTGGGAAATCGTCCAGAAGTACGGTGTGACGATCCTCTACACCGCACCGACCGCGATCCGCACCTTCATGAAGTGGGGCGACGACATCCCCGCGAAGTTCGACCTCACCTCGCTACGCGTCCTGGGATCGGTCGGCGAACCCATCAACCCCGAAGCCTGGATGTGGTACCGCAAACACATCGGCGCCGACAACTGCCCCATCGTCGACACCTGGTGGCAGACCGAAACCGGCGCGATGATGATCTCACCACTGCCCGGAGTCACCGCGACCAAGCCCGGCAGCGCCCAACGCGCCCTGCCCGGCATCAGCGCCACCGTCGTCGACGACGAAGCCCGCGAGGTCCCCGACGGCGGAGGCGGCTACCTCGTCCTCACCCAGCCCTGGCCCTCCATGCTCCGCACCATCTGGGGCGACGACCAACGCTTCCTCGACACCTACTGGTCACGCTTCGAAGGCAAATACTTCGCGGGCGACGGCGCCAAGAAGGACGAGGACGGCGACATCTGGCTCCTCGGCCGCGTCGACGACGTCATGCTCGTCTCCGGACACAACATCTCCACCACCGAGGTCGAGTCCGCACTCGTCTCCCACCCCTCGGTCGCCGAAGCCGCCGTCGTCGGAGCCACCGACGCAACCACCGGACAAGCCATCGTCGCCTTCGTCATCCTGCGCGGCACCGCAACCCCCTCCGACGACCTCGTCACACAACTCCGCAACCACGTCGGCACCACCCTCGGCCCGATCGCCAAACCCAAACGCATCCTGCCCGTAGCCGAACTCCCCAAGACCCGCTCCGGCAAAATCATGCGCCGCCTACTCCGCGACGTCGCCGAAAACCGCGAACTCGGAGACGTCACCACACTCACCGACTCCTCCGTCATGGACCTCATCCAGACCCAGCTCCCGTCGTCCTCCTCCGAGGACTGAGAGCGGTCCAGGCAGACCGCCGGCGGAGGCGGGGCCTCACCTCCACGAAGGGCATCCGGCAGCGCGCCGGATGCCCTTCCGGTATTCAGGGTGAAGATCCCAAGGCCCCGCACGCCCCGCCCCGGGTAGAGTGGCAGCTGGTCAACAACACGACAGGAACAATCTCCAAAGGGTGTGCCGGGAAGTCTGGTCGGCAACTGCATCAGCCATGCCGTCGCTGCCGTACCCACCCGGAGGTCCCCACTCGTGGCCGCGCCCACCCCTTCACCCCGCCGCACCTTCCTGGGACGCCTCTCGCTCCCGGAGCGGAAATTCCTCGCCGACGCGCTGCGTACCGAGACCGTAGGCGGAGTCATCCTGCTGGTCGCCGCGGTGGTCGCGCTGATCTGGGCCAACACCTTCGGGTCCAGTTATACGACCGTCAGCCGTCTCCACTTCGGACCCGAGGCGCTGGGTCTGCACCTGTCCATGGCGCACTGGGCCGCCGACGGACTGCTCGCGATCTTCTTCTTCGTCGCGGGCGCCGAGCTCAAGCGCGAACTCGTCGCCGGTGAGCTGCGGGACCCGAGAGCCGCGGTCCTACCGGTCGTCGCCGCGCTCTGCGGGATGGCGGTGCCCGCGATCGTCTACACCCTGGTGACGGTGGTCGGCGACGGTTCCACCAGCGGCTGGGCCGTCCCCACAGCCACCGACATCGCCTTCGCGCTCGCCGTCCTCGCGGTCATCGGCACCTCGCTGCCGTCCGCGCTCCGGGCGTTCCTGCTGACCCTCGCAGTCGTCGACGACCTGTTCGCGATCCTGATCATCGCGGTCTTCTTCACCGCGGACATCGACTTCGCCGCGCTCATCGGCGCCCTCGCCGGCCTGGTCGTCTTCTATCTGCTGCTGCGGTTCGACGTGCGCGGCTGGTACGTCTACGTACCGTTGGCCCTGGTCATCTGGGGGCTGATGTACAACAGCGGCATCCACGCCACCGTCGCCGGTGTCGCGATGGGGCTGATGCTGCGCTGCACCAGGCGCGAGGGCGAGGAACACTCCCCCGGGGAGCGCATCGAGCACCTGGTCCACCCGCTGTCGGCCGGTTTTGCCGTACCTCTGTTCGCGCTCTTCTCCGCGGGGGTCTCGCTCTCCGACGGCGCGCTGGCGGGCGTGTTCACCCGGCCCGAAACGCTCGGTGTCGTACTGGGGCTCGTCGTCGGCAAGGCGACAGGGATCTTCGGCGGTACGTGGCTGGCCACCCGGTTCACCAAGGCGGAGCTGAACAAGGAGCTGGCCTGGGCCGACGTCTTCGCGGTCGCCTCCCTCGCCGGCATCGGCTTCACCGTCTCGCTGCTGATCGGCGAGCTCGCCTTCCCCGGCGACGACGACATGATCAACGAGATCAAGGCCTCGGTTCTGCTCGGCTCCCTGATCGCCGCCGTACTCTCCGGTGTACTGCTCAGACTCCGGGTACGCAGGTACCGGGCGCTCGCGGACGCGGAGGAACGCGACGCGGGCGGGTCCGAGGGCACCGGACATCCATGAACAGGACGATCCGGGGTACCACCTGCGGGTGGCGGCGATCCGTGAAATGAAGGCGGCGGAGCGCCGCCGCCTTGCCCAACGGGCGGGGGCAGCGAGCAACAAGCCGGACAGTCCGGCATGATCTGACATCGGATGTGTTGAACGTCGGATGTGTTGAACAGGAGAGGGAGTCAGGGATGAGCGACCCCGGCAATTACGCGGGCAGCGCCGACCGCAGTCTCGGCCAGCTGGTCGCCTCGGCGACGGCCGAGCTGTCGGCGCTGGTGCACGACGAGATTGCCCTGGCCAAGGCCGAGGTGCGACAGGACGTCAAGCGTGGCGTGATCGGCAGTGTGGCGTTCATCGTCACCGGTGTGCTGATCCTTTTCGCGATCCCGGTGCTGAGCTTCGCGGCCGCGTACGGAATCCACAACCTGGGACTGGGGCTGGCCTGGTCGTTCCTGATCGTGGGCGGGGCGTTCATCCTGCTCGGGATCCTGCTCGCGCTCTTCGGCTACGCCAAGTTCAAGAAGGTCAAGCCGCCGGAGAAGTCCATCGCGTCGGCGAAGCAGACCGCCGCCGTCCTCCAGGGCGTCAAGCCCCACCCGCGTCCCGCCATCGCCGCCGACGCGATCCTTCCGGTGGGCGGCAGCACCATTGCGGACAAGGCCATCGAGAACGTTCCGGTCCAGGACAAGGCACCGGCTGTGGCACGCTCATCCACATGACGGTCCCCGATTCCAGCGCATTCGGCCCAACAGGCCCGGACGACCGGGCGGGCCACACAGGGCCGGCCACTCCGGCAGACCCTTCAGCGACCACGCCGCCCCCGGTCTCGGCGCCCCTCACAGGCCCGCCGGGCCCCGTGGGCGCCTCGGCCGGCCCCGGGGGCCCCGCTGCCGGTTCCGGGGGCCCCGTCCGTCTGGACGGCCCCTGGACCCACCGGGACGTCGCGGCCAACGGCGCGCGTTTCCACATCGCCGAAATGGGTGACGGGCCACTGGTCCTGCTTCTGCACGGCTTCCCGCAGTTCTGGTGGACCTGGCGCCACCAACTGCCCGCACTCGCCGAGGCCGGTTACCGGGCGGTGGCGATGGACCTGCGCGGAGTGGGCGGCAGCGACCGCACGCCCCGGGGCTACGACCCGGCCAACCTGGCGCTGGACATCACAGGCGTGATCCGTTCGCTCGGTGAGCCGGACGCCGCCCTGGTCGGGCACGACATGGGCGGCTACCTCGCCTGGACGGCCGCTGTGATGCGTCCGAAGCTCGTGCGCCGCCTGGTCGTCTCCTCGATGCCGCACCCGCGCCGGTGGCGCTCCTCGATGCTCTCGGACTTCGCGCAGTCCCGCGCGGGCTCGTACATCTGGGGTTTCCAACGGCCCTGGGTGCCGGAGCGTCAGCTCGTCGCGGACGACGCGGCTTTGGTGGGACAGCTGATCCACGACTGGGCGGGGCCCCGGACGGCGGATTTCCCCGACGACACGACGGTGGACGTCTACCGGCGCGCCATGTCCATCCCGTCCACGGCACACTGCTCGATCGAGCCGTACCGCTGGATGGTGCGCTCGCTGGCCCGCCCGGACGGTATCCAGTTCAACCGGCGCATGAAGCGGCCGGTGCGCGTGCCCACGCTGCATTTGCACGGTTCACTCGATCCGGCGGTCCGCACCAGGAGTTCGGCGGGGTCCGGCGAGTACGTCGAGGCGCCGTACCGTTGGCGACTTTTCGACGGTCTGGGGCACTTCCCCCACGAGGAGGACCCGGCCGGGTTCTCGGCCGAACTCATCAACTGGCTCAAGGATTCCGAGCCCGACCGCTAGCCGATGCGCACGCGCGTCCTACGAACAGCGACTTGCCTGCCGCATAGGCCAATTGGCTGACGGATGGGCGGTTACCGACCATGAGCCACGGGCAGACGTCCGGGTATGGGCTGGACGCACGACTTCGGTGACGCAGCACGCAATCGTCGCTCGACCGCCACGGCGGGTCCGGGCACTCATGAGGGGGGCGGCCTCCAGGGCCGGGTGCACTCTATGCATGTTCTGCATGATCCCCGGCTCGGTATTCCGCGCATTCTCCGCCGCCGGGCCCGCTGGGTCTCGGCGCGGCTTCGCCATCCCCGCGGATGACCCACTGACCGGCCGGCACCGCACTCCGGTCCGCCGGCACCACGCTCCGGTACGCCGGCGCCGCACTCCGCCCCGGCGGTCCCGCGCCGCCGGTCAGCACGTCTACAGCGCACACGCCTGACTGTCGACCTGCTGGTTGGCGGTACGGCCCTGCGTGATGTCCTGGCGGATCTCGTCGGCCGTCAGCGCGTAGCCGGTGTTCGAGTCGTCGAGCGACTTGGCGAAGACGACTCCGTACACCTTGCCCTCGGGGGTCAGCAGCGGTCCGCCGGAGTTCCCCTGACGGACCGTCGTGTAGAGCGAGTACACGTCACGGCGGACGGTGCCCCGGCGGTAGATGTCCGGGCCGTTGGCGTCGATACGGGCGCGCACCCGCGCGGAGCGCACGTCGTACGCGCCGTTCTCCGGGAAGCCCGCGACGATCGCACTGTTCCCGGTCACCGCGTCGTGGTCGGTGTCGGTGAAGGAGAGCGGCTTCGCGTCGAGGTCCGGGACGTCGAGCACGGCGATGTCGCGCCGCCAGTCGTAGAGGACGACCTTCGCGTCGTACAGCCGTCCCTGGCCGCCGATCTGGACGGTCGGCTCGTCGACGCCTCCGACGACATGGGCGTTGGTCATCACCCGACGGTCGGAGAAGACGAAGCCGGTGCCCTCGAGGACCTTGCCGCAGCTCGGTGCCGTACCGACGACCTTCACGATGGACTCCTTGGCACGGGCGGCTACCGGGCTGCCCGCCAGGGCCGGGTCGGGGGCCCTGACCTCGGTGATCGGCTCATTGGCGAAGGGGCTGAAGACCTGCGGGAAACCGTTCTGCGCGAGGACGGAGGAGAAGTCCGTGAACCAGGTGGAGGCCTGGGGCGGCATCACCCGGGAGATCCCGAGCAGGACCGAGGAGCTGCGTACCTCCTTGCCCAGCGTCGGCAACGACGTACCGGCCAGCGCGGAGCCGATCAGCCAGGAGACCAGCAGCATCGCCACGACGTTGACCAGGGAGCCGCCCGTCGCGTCCACGGCACGCGCGGGTGACCACGTGATGTACCGGCGGAGCTTGTTGCCCAGGTGGGTGGTGAAGGCCTGTCCGACGGAGGCGCACACGATCACGATGACGACCGCGACGACGGCCGCCGTCGAGGAGACCTCGGAACCGTCCGTCACCTGGTCCCACAGGACCGGCAGCAGATAGACGGCGACGAGGCCGCCGCCCAGGAACCCGATCACCGACAGAATGCCGACGACGAACCCCTGGCGGTATCCGATGACCGCGAACCACACGGCGCCGGCCAGCAGCAGGATGTCCAGCACGTTCACCGTCTATAGCCTCGCAGATTCGTCACCCGGCCCGTACGTCTCTCTGGGTCCGGGCGGTCCCGGAGCAGCGGAGCACGGGAGTCAGCCTGTCATGTGCGCCAGTCGAGCGGCACCTGCTTGGCCCTGTCCCAGGGGCGCTCCCAGCCCGCGAAGTGCAGAATCCGGTCGATCACACCAGCCGTGAACCCCCATACGAGTGCGGATTCGACCAGAAATGCCGGGCCGCGGTGGCCGCTGGGGTGGACGGCCGTCGCCCGGTTGGCCGGGTCCGTGAGATCCGCCACGGGGACGGTGAACACCCGAGCGGTCTCCCCCGGATCGACGACTCCGACCGGGCTGGGCGAACGCCACCAGCCGAGGACCGGCGTCACCACGAAACTGCTCACCGGGATGTAGAGCCGGGGCAGCACACCGAAGAGCTGCACGCCGTGCGGATCGAGGCCCGTCTCCTCCTCTGCCTCCCGCAGCGCGGCCCTCAGCGGACCCGTGGTCGCCTGGTCGCCGTCCTCCGGATCCAGGGAGCCGCCGGGGAAAGAGGGCTGCCCGGGGTGCGAGCGCAGGCTCCCGGCGCGCTCCATCAGGAGCAGTTCGGGGCCGCGCGCGCCCTCGCCGAACAGGACGAGGACGGCCGACTGCCGTCCCGCCCCGCTCTCGGGCGGCAGGAACCGGCTGAGCTGCCGTGGCTCGACGGTGCGCGCGGCCTGGGCGACCGGGTCCAGCCAGCCGGGCAGGCCGTCGGTGGTGACGGTGATCGAGGCGTCGTGACCGGCACCCGCCCCGGGCGCGGGCGACGCGGCGGCGGCCGCCGCGTCACTGCTGTGTTCATGCGTCTTCATGGGCACCCCTCGTCTCACAACGCCTGTCGTCCCGCATTTCGTTCCGGAGCGGCGCTTCGGGTCATACGGCCTTCGTTCCGGAGCGGCGGCGCCTCGGGTCATACGGATTTCGTTCCGGAGCGGCCCTTCGGGTCATACGGCTCGCTCCGGAGCGGCGTCCCGGGTCATTCGGCGCCGAGGGCGGGGGCGGGTGCGCCCGGGTAGTCCGGCGGCGGGCTGAGCCGCTGCCCGGGCCGGCCCCCCATCTCGTACTTCAACAGCTTCCTGGCCTTCTCCGGATCCGTCTCGCCCTCACCGTACGAGGGACAGAGCGGGGCGATCGGGCAGGCGCCGCAGGCGGGTTTGCGGGAATGACAGATGCGGCGGCCGTGGAAGATGATCCGGTGCGAGAGCATCGTCCACTCGCTCTTCGGGAAGATCGCCCCGACCTCCGCCTCGACCTTCTCCGGATCCTCCTGCTCGGTCCACTTCCACCGGCGCACCAGCCGTCCGAAGTGGGTGTCGACCGTGAGACCGGGCACGTGAAAGGCGTTGCCGAGGACTACGTTGGCGGTCTTGCGGCCGACCCCCGGCAGCGTCACGAGGTCCGCGAGCCGTCCGGGCACCTCGCCGCCGAAGTTGTCCCGGAGGGCGGCTGAAAGACCTATCAGCGACTTGGTCTTGGCGCGGAAGAAGCCGGTCGGCCGAATGATCTCTTCCAGTTCCTCCGGGACGGCCGCGGCCATGTCCTCGGGGGTGGGGTAGGCGGCGAAGAGCGCGGGGGTGGTCTGGTTGACCCTCAGGTCGGTGGTCTGGGCGGAGAGGACCGTGGCGACGAGGAGCTCGAAGGCGTTCCTGAAGTCCAGCTCCGGATGGGCGTACGGATAGAGCTCGGCCAGCTCACGGTTGATCCGGCGGGCCCTGCGGACCATGGCCAGGTGCGATTCCGGCTCGGCCTTCGACTTGGGCGCGGCCTTGGGTGGGGCCTTGGGCGCGGCTTTGGCTGCACCCTTCGGTGCGGCTTTGGTTACGCCTTTCGGCGCGGCCTTGGACCTGCCGTCGGGCGCGGCGCCGGCCCCTCGCCCGGTCTTCGGCTTCGCCACCTTCGCCGGGCCTTTTGTCGCATTTTTCGGTTCGCTCGCGGCCTGTTCGCCCACAGCAGAATTGCGCTCTTCAGACACCCCATCAGCCCCCTTGGCCTGCGCTCTCACCGGCGTTCCCGACACCCGGCCAGCCTAGAGCCAGCCACTGACATCCGCCCCGGTCACTGGCGATCCACCCCCAATCGGCCCCCTGCCGCACGCTCCGGCACGCGCGTGCGTCAAACTGGTTTGTGATTGATCGCACTGTTTTACCGTCCGGCATGATGGGGACCACGGTTCCCTGAACAGGCCGACAAGGAGAGAACTCGTGGACGACGTTCTGCGGCGCGCCCCGCTTTTCGCGGCGCTCGATGACGAGCAGGCCGCGGAGCTCCGCGCCTCGATGAGTGAGGTGACCCTCGCGCGCGGCGACGCGCTGTTCCATGAGGGTGACCCGGGAGACCGCCTCTATGTGGTCACCGAGGGCAAGGTGAAGCTCCACCGCACCTCCCCCGACGGCCGCGAGAACATGCTGGCCGTCCTCGGCCCCGGCGAGCTGATCGGCGAGCTGTCGCTCTTCGACCCGGGCCCGCGCACCGCCACCGCGACCGCGCTGACCGAGGTGAAGCTCCTCGGCCTCGGCCACGGCGACCTGCAGCCCTGGCTGAACGTGCGCCCCGAGGTGGCCACGGCCCTGCTGCGTGCCGTCGCCCGGCGCCTGCGCAAGACCAACGACCAGATGTCCGACCTGGTCTTCTCCGACGTGCCGGGCCGGGTGGCCCGTGCGCTCCTCGACCTGTCGCGCCGCTTCGGCGTCCAGTCCGAGGAAGGCATCCACGTCGTGCACGACCTCACCCAGGAGGAGCTGGCCCAGCTGGTCGGCGCCTCCCGCGAGACGGTCAACAAGGCCCTCGCCGACTTCGCCGGCCGCGGCTGGCTGCGGCTGGAGGCCCGTGCCGTGATCCTGCTCGACGTGGAACGGCTGGCCAAGCGGTCCCGCTGACCCGTCCCGTCGTACCCAACAAGTACGCAGGCAGAACCAGTACGCAGGCACATCAAGTGCTCGGGTATCGCGAGTGCACAAGCACAACAAGTGCTCGGGTACCGCGAGCGCACAAGCACCGCGAGGGGCCCCGCCGACACCGGCGGGGCCCCTCGCGCGCGCAGAGCGGCCACTCGCGTACGGCGACGGCGCTCCCCTCGCACGTTGCCGGCGACGTTCGTCCCGCCAGCACCCGGCAGCGCGGCGCCCGTCCGTCCGTCCGTCAGATCAGGCCGTGCCCCTCCAGGTACTCCAGCTGTGCCAGAACCGAGAGCTCGGCCGCCGGCCACAGTGACCGGTCCACATCCGCGTAGACATGCGCCACCACCTCCGACGACGTCCGGTACCCCGCCTCCACGGCCGTCTCCACCTGGGCCAGCCGGTTCGCGCGGTGCGCCAGGTAGAACTCGACCGCGCCCTGGGCGTCGTCCAGCACCGGCCCGTGCCCCGGCAGCACCGTGTGCACGCCGTCGTCGACGGTCAGCGAGCGCAGCCGCCGCAGCGAGTCGAGGTAGTCCCCGAGCCGCCCGTCCGGATGCGCGACCAGCGTCGTCCCGCGGCCGAGGATCGTGTCCCCCGTCAGCACCGCGCGGTCGGCGGGCAGATGGAACGAGAGCGAGTCCCCGGTGTGCCCCGGGGTCGGCACCACGTACATCTCCAGTCCGCCGGTCGTGATCACGTCGCCCGTGCCCAGGCCCTCGTCGCCGAGGCGCAGCGCGGGGTCGAGGGCGCGCACCTTCGTACGCGTCAGCTCGGCGAACCGTGCCGCGCCCTCGGCGTGGTCGGGGTGTCCGTGGGTGAGGAGCGTGAGCGCGACCCGGCGCCCCGCCCGCTCGGCGGCGTCGATGACGGCCCGCAGATGGGTGTCGTCCAGCGGGCCCGGATCGATGACCACCGCGAGATCGGAGTCGGGCTCGGCGACGATCCAGGTGTTGGTGCCGTCCAGTGTCATCGCCGACGCGTTGGGCGCGAGGACGTTGACCGCACGGGTGGTGGCGGGGCCGGACAGCACCCCGCCGCGTGGCTGTCCGGGCAGGGCTGCCGCGTCGCTCATGCCGCCCCACCGCCCGTCCCACCGGCCGGGATGTGTTTGGTGAACTCCTCGTGCCCCGGCCAGCTCAGCACCAGCTCATCGCCCTCCAGACGGGCCTGTGCGAGTACGGGGGCGAGGTCCTGGCCCGATGCGGCCTCCAGCGCCTCCGCGGCGGTGGCGTACCCCCTGAGCCCGCGCAGCGTCGAGACGGTCGGCGGCATCATCAGCAGCTCGCCGCGGTCGTAGCCGTCGGCCGCGTCGCCCGGACGTGTCCACACGGTTCGGTCGGCCTCCGTGGAGGCGTTGCGGGTGCGCTGGCCCGCGGGGAGCGCGGCCACGAAGAACCAGGTGTCGTAGCGGCGCGGTTCGAACTCCGGGGTGATCCAGCGCGCCCATGCGCCGAGCAGGTCCGAGCGCAGGACCAGCCCGCGCCGCTCAAGGAACTCCGCGAACGACAGCTCGCGTGCGACCAGCGCCTCGCGGTCGGCCTCCCAGTCCGCGCCGGTGGTGTCCGTGACGACGGTGCCCTCGGTCGGGCCCGCGAGCAGGACGCCCGCCTCCTCGTACGTCTCGCGGACCGCCGCGCAGACGATCGCCTGCGCCTCGGCCGGGGTGGCGACGCCGAGCCGCTCCGCCCAGCTCTCCAGCGCGGGCCCGGCCCAGCCGACGAGCCGGTCGTCGTCGCGCGGGTCGACCCCGCCACCCGGATAGGCGTACGCCCCTCCGGCAAAGGCCATCGAGGTGCGCCGGCGCAGCATGTGGACGGTGGGACCGCCCGCGGTACCCGCGGCGGCGTCCCGGAGCAGCATCACGGTGGCGGCCCGGCGGGGGGTCGCGGCCGTCAGCTCGCCGCCGGCGAGCGCCCGGATCCGGTCGGGCCATTCCGGTGGGTACCACTGACCATTGGACATGGCCGGAGGCTATCCGGAACCGAGACGATGTTCGAGGGGCGTGGTGATCCGTACATGCCCTGTACACAGATGACCGGGCACCCTTCCCGTCCTCGTACGCGAACGGCCCCACCCCGGTGTCGTACGTGAACAGTCCCACCTCGGCTCTCGTACGCGAACAGTCCGGCCCGGGTCGTCGTAGGCGAACGGCCCTGCCCCGTCCTCGTACGCGAACGATCCCGCCCGGTCGTCATGACCGGACGGGATCGGCAGAGCAATGCACGGTGCGGGCCTTGCGGCGCCACGGCTTCGGCTCAGGCTCCGGTCAGCTCGACCTGGACCTCGACCTCGACCGGCGCGTCCAGGGGCAGCACGGCCACGCCGACGGCGCTGCGGGCGTGCACGCCCTTGTCGCCGAGCACCGCTCCCAGCAGCTCGCTCGCACCGTTGATCACGGCGGGCTGGCCGGTGAAGTCGGTGGCCGACGCGACGAAGCCGACGACCTTCACGACGCGTGCGATCCGGTCCAGGTCGCCCGCGACCGACTTCACCGCGGCGAGCGCGTTCAGCGCGCAGGTCTTCGCCAGCTCCTTGGCCTCGTCGGGTGTGACCTCGGCGCCGACCTTGCCGGTGACGGCGAGCTTGCCGTCCACCATCGGCAGCTGGCCCGAGGTGTACACGTACACCCCGGACTGCACGGCCGGCTGGTACGAGGCCAGCGGCGGCACGACGTCCGGCAGGGCCAGCCCGAGCTCGGCGAGCTTCGCCTCGACGGCGCCCGCCACTACTGCTTCTCCCGCTTCAGGTAGGCCACGAGCTGCTCGGGGTTGTTCGGGCCGGGAACGACCTGGACCAGCTCCCAGCCGTCCTCGCCCCAGGTGTCCAGAATCTGCTTGGTCGCGTGCACGAGAAGGGGCACGGTCGCGTATTCCCACTTGGTCATGGCCCGACTGTAATGCCTGGCCGATCCGCGGGACGCCCAGCCTCGTGCGTAGCCTGCGGTGCGACTGGTTAGGCTCGAATACGTGAGCAGGTTCCAGGTCGTCAGCGGCAAGGGCGGTACCGGTAAGACCACGGTTGCCGCCGCCCTCGCGCTCGCCCTCGCGACCGAGGGCAAGCGCACCCTCCTCGTCGAGGTCGAGGGCAGACAGGGCATCGCCCAGCTCTTCGAGGCGGACTCCCTCCCCTACGAGGAGCGCAAGATCGCCGTCGCGCCGGGCGGCGGGGAGGTGCATGCCCTTGCGATCGACGCCGAGCGCGCCCTCCTGGACTACCTCCAGATGTTCTACAAACTCGGCAGCGCGGGCCGGGCGCTCAAGAAACTCGGCGCCATCGACTTCGCCACCACGATCGCACCCGGCGTCCGGGACGTCCTGCTGACCGGCAAGGCGTGCGAGGCCGTGCGCCGCAAGGACAAGCAGAACCGGTTCGTCTACGACTACGTGATCATGGACGCCCCGCCGACCGGCCGCATCACCCGCTTCCTCAACGTGAACGACGAGGTGGCGGGGCTGGCCCGGATCGGCCCGATACACAATCAGGCGCAGGCCGTGATGCGGGTGCTGAAGTCCCCGGAGACCGCGGTCCACCTGGTGACGCTGCTGGAGGAGATGCCGGTCCAGGAGACCGCCGACGGCATCGCCGAGCTCCGGGCGGCGGAGCTGCCGGTGGGCCGGGTCATCGTGAACATGGTGCGCCCGCACCTGCTGGACGAGGACACGCTGCGCACAGCCGCGGGCGGCCGTCGCAAGGAGATCGCCAAGACGCTGACCCGGGCGGGCGTGACCGGCTCCGCGGGCCTCGTGCGCCCGCTCGTCGAACAGGCCGCCGAGCATGCCCAGCGGGTCGAGCTGGAGCGCGAGCAGCGCACCGTACTGACAGGCCTCGGAGTGCCGGGTTACGAACTCCCGCTGATCGGTGAGGGCGTGGACCTGGCCGGGCTGTACGACCTGGCGATGGAGCTCCGTAAGCAAGGCGCGGGTGAAGGGGCGGCGGGACGAGGGGTGGGTTCATGACATCGGACAGGAACCGCGACCGGGACAGTGCCCCCGGCAGGAACCGGGACGGCGACCAGGACGTGGCGAGGGACCGGGGCCACGACCAGGACGTGGCGAAGGGCCGGAGCCGCGACCAGGACGTGGCGAAGGGCCGGAGCCGCGACCAGGACGTGGCGAAGGACCGGAGCCGCGCTCGGGACGCCGAGGGCGACAACGCCGAAGGCGGCCGTATCGAGAGCGACAACGGCACAGCCACCCCCGCGGGCGCCCCCGTCCTGGACGCCGACGCCCTGCTCGACGACCCGGACATCCGGATCGTCGTGTGCTGCGGTTCGGGCGGGGTCGGCAAGACCACCACCGCCGCGGCGCTCGGCGTACGCGCCGCCGAGCGCGGCCGCAGGGTCGTCGTGCTCACCATCGATCCGGCCCGCAGGCTCGCCCAGTCCATGGGCATCGACTCCCTCGACAACATCCCGCGCCGGGTCGAGGGCATCGAGACGCGGGGCAGCGGTGAGCTGCACGCCATGATGCTCGACATGAAGCGGACCTTCGACGAGATCGTCGAGGCGCACGCGGACGAGGAGCGGGCCCGCGCCATCCTGGAGAACCCCTTCTACCAGTCCCTGTCGGCCGGCTTCGCGGGCACGCAGGAGTACATGGCGATGGAGAAGCTCGGCCAGCTGCGGGCGCGCGACGAGTGGGACCTGATCGTGGTCGACACCCCGCCGTCGCGCTCCGCGCTGGATTTCCTGGACGCGCCGAAGCGCCTCGGCTCGTTCCTGGACGGGAAGTTCATCAAACTGCTGATGGCCCCGGCGAAAATGGGCGGCCGGGCCGGGATGAAGTTCCTCAACGTGGGCATGTCGATGATGACCGGGACGCTCGGCAAGCTGCTCGGCGGCCAGTTCCTGCGGGACGTGCAGACCTTCGTGGCGGCGATGGACACCATGTTCGGCGGGTTCCGTACCCGCGCCGATGCCACGTACAAGCTCCTCCAGGCACCCGGCACGGCGTTCCTCGTCGTCGCGACTCCGGAGCGGGACGCGCTCCGCGAAGCGGCGTACTTCGTCGAGCGGCTGGCCGCGGAGGACATGCCGCTGGCGGGTCTGGTCCTCAACCGGGTCCACGGCAGTGAGGCCGCCCGGCTCTCCGCCGAGCGCGCGCTGTCCGCCGCAGAAAATCTTGAGGCCGCCGGCATTGTGGATCAGGGGGCCGGGAAGGCTGGACTTCGTGGGCCCGCCGACTCCCCCGACGCCGGGACCGCACAGACCACGGGCACCGCTGGAGCCGCCACCGCCGATCCGTCCGAGCATGGCTCGGAGCACAAGCCCGCCGACACAACCGGGGCCACCGGTGCACCGGCCGCGTCCGCGGTGTCAGCCATGTCCGATTCCTCGGCCGGCTCCGCAGCCGGTTCCGTTGCCGACTCCGTAAACGATTCTGCGGCCGCGCCCGTCTCCGTGGAGCAGCTGACCATCGGTCTGTTGCACCTGCACGCGGAGAGGATGCAGGTGGTCGCGCGCGAACAGCACACACGCGACCGCTTCACCGCGCTGCATCCCGAGGTGGCCGTGACCGCGGTGGCCGCGCTGCCCGGAGATGTCCATGACCTCGCAGGGCTGCGAGCCATCGGCGACCGGCTCGCGACCGGTTCTGCCCCGGCCTGAGCTGCGTAGTCACCCCTCGTCCGTCCCGCCGCCCGGGGCTACCCCACGGCTGCGAACGTCTCGTGCAGTTCGTCGTCCTCCAGCCCGATCGCCACGGGCAGGATGCCCGTGGACCGCTCGTACTCGCTGCGGGCGGTCTCCAGCAGCCGGCGCCAGGACGTCACGGTCGGGCGCCTGCGCAGCAATGCGCGGCGCTCCCGCTCCGTCATCCCGCCCCACACGCCGAACTCGACGCGATTGTCCAGCGCATCGGCCAGGCACTCGGTCCGCACCGGGCATCCGGTGCACACCGCCTTGGCCCTGTTCTGCGCTGCCCCTTGTACGAACAGTTCATCCGGATCGGTAGTGCGGCAGGCTGCCTGCGCACTCCAGTCGGTTACCCAGCCCATCCCGGCGCCGTCCTCTCCCGAATCGAGGCTCCCCCACGGCGACAGCGGCATATTCACCGCTGCCAGTTGAGGACGTTACGGAAGGTGGCGACAGCACAACACCCCCTTCGGGCCCAATCTTGAATGGCCCGAACGGACTATGCGTATGCGGCAGATCACCCAGGGGAGTGAGGTGAGGACATGCGCGACTATCCCGTCAGAATCGGGACAGACCACCTGAGTCACAACGGACTTTCAAGGACACACGAGGCGATTTCGGGAGCGCCTGAACTCGTGGCCGGGTCATGCACAGGGTCATGCAGGGGGGTTGATACAAAACCGGACTGCTGTGACAGTTGAGAGCAGCTTAGGCCAAGGCATATACGTGTGTCCGGCGAATGAGAACGTAGGCTGCCCCCATGCCAAAGAAGCGCTCGGGCGGGGGTCTCACTACGACCCAGCAGGCCGCCAAGTTCCTCGGTGTCGCCGCACTCTCCGGAGTGGTCCTGGCGGGCATCGCGCTGCCGGCCGCCGGAGCACTGGGTCTCGCCGCCAAGGGAACGGTCGACGGATTCGACGAGATCCCGGCCAATCTGAAGACTCCGCCGCTGAGCCAGCGAACCACGATCCTGGACAACCAGGGCGGCCAGATCGCCACGGTCTACTCGCGTGACCGCACCGTGGTCCCGCTGAAGAGCATCTCGCCGTACATGCAGAAGGCGATCATCGCGATCGAGGACGCCCGCTTCTACGAGCACGGCGCGGTCGACCTCAAGGGCATCCTGCGCGCGATGAACCGCAACGTTCAGTCGGGCGGGACCGCGCAGGGCGCGTCGACCCTCACCCAGCAGTACGTGAAGAACGTCTTCGTCGAGGAGGCCGGCGACGACCCGGCCAAGGTCGCCGAGGCCACCCAGCAGACGCTCGGCCGCAAGGTCCAGGAGCTGAAGTACGCGATCCAGGTCGAGGAAGAGCTCGGCAAGAAGAAGATCCTGGAGAACTACCTCAACATCACCTTCTTCGGACAGCAGGCCTACGGCGTAGAGGCGGCCTCCCAGCGCTACTTCTCCAAGTCCGCGAAGGACCTGAAGGTGGAGGAGGCGGCACTGCTGGCCGGCATCGTGCAGTCGCCCAGCCGCTACGACCCCGTCAACGACACGGAGGAGGCGACCAAGCGTCGCAACACCGTGCTCCAGCGGATGGCGGAAGTCGGGGACATCTCGCAGGACGAGGCCGCCAAGGCCAAGGCGACCCCGATCAAGCTGAAGGTCAAACGCCCGCAGAACGGCTGCATCACCGCCGTCAGCGGCTCGGGATTCTTCTGCGACTACGTACGGCAGATCGTCACGGGCGACCCGGCGTTCGGGAAGACAGCGAAGGACCGGGCCAAGCTCTGGGCGACCGGCGGGCTCACCATCAAGACGACGCTGGACCCGCGTTCGCAGGCCGCCTCCAACGAGGCCGCCACCTCCAGGGTCAACAAGGACGACAAGATCGCCGACGCGGTCGTGCAGGTGAAGCCCGGCACCGGCCAGATCACGGCGATGGCCCAGTCCCGCCCGTACGGACTGGACCAGTCCAAGCACCAGACCGTGCTGAACCTCAACGTCGACAACAAGATGGGCGGCAGCTACGCCGGCTTCCAGGTGGGGTCGACCTTCAAGCCGATCACCGCGGCGGCGGCGCTGGAGAAGGGGATCAGTCCGGCGCAGAGTTTCACCACCGACCACAAGATCACCCTGCCCGGTGACAGCTTCCGCACCTGCGACAACCAGCCCGCGGACACCGTGCCGTGGGAGGTGTCGAACGAGCTCGAGTCGGAGAAGGGCACCTTCGACATGACCAGCGCGCTGGGCAAGTCGGTCAACACCTACTTCGCGAAGCTGGAGCAGAAGGCCGGTCTCTGCGAGACGGTCGCGATGGCGAAGAAGGTCGGCTACGACCGCGGCGACAACAAGCCGCTGCTGCAGAACCCCGCCACCACACTCGGCGGCCAGGAGTCGACGCCGCTGGCGATGGCCTCGGTGTACGCCACCTTCGCCAACCGGGGCAAGTACTGCTCCCCGATCGCGATCCTCTCGGTCACCAAGCCGGACGGAAAGCAGCTCGACGTACCGAAGTCGACGTGCACGCAGGCCATGAGCCAGCACACGGCGGACACGATCAACCAGATGCTCAAGGGCGTCGTCGAGGACGGCACCGGACAGCAGGCCGGCCTCAGCGACCGTGACAACGCGGGCAAGACCGGTACCACCGACGAGCGCAAGAACGCCTGGTTCGTCGGCTACACACCGAACCTGTCCACGGCGGTGTGGGTCGGCAGCGACGGTGACCACCAGATCCCGATGAGCAACATCACCATCGGCGGCCAGTACTACGACGACGTCTGCGGTGGCTGTCTGCCGGGGCCGATCTGGAAGACGGCGATGACCGGCTCCCTGAACGCCTCGGAGACCCCGGCCTTCACAGCGGTCGACGTACCGCGGGCCAAGCCGAAGGAGGACAAGGACAAGGGCAAGAAGAAGCCGGGCGACGGCGACAACAAGCCCGGCAACGGTGGCGACGACGACGGTGACGACGACGAGCCCTTCCCCGGCATCAGCATCCCGCCGGGCGTGATCGGCGGGAACAACGGCCACACCCGCGGTCAGGACAACGGCGGGACGCAGGGTCCCTGACCCGCGCCTGTCGTAGACATGAAGGTGGGGCGCACCCGGTCCGGG